>CAZNQT010000318.1:0-6026 GCA_964574885.1 uncultured Pirellulales bacterium | reverse complement strand
AGGAGGCGGTCTGGGTACGCGGTTGTTGCCGATGACCAAGGTAACCAACAAACACCTGCTACCGGTGTATGACAAGCCAATGATATACTATCCGATTCACTGCCTGCTCAACGCCGGGATTAAGGATATTCTGATCGTCACGGGCGGGAACAACGCCGGCGACTTCCTGCAACTATTGGGGAACGGCAGCGAGTTCGGTCTCAAGGAACTGCACTATACCTACCAGGAAGGGGGCAACGTGGGGATTGCGGACGCGCTGCGTCTGGCGGCGGATTTTGCCGACGGGGAAAAACTGGTCGTCGTCCTGGGCGATAATATTATCGAAAAAAATATCAGCAAGGCCGTCGCCAATTTTTTCACCCAGCGCGAAGGCGCCAAGATTCTCCTGAAGGAAGTGCCCGATCCCCATCGGTTCGGCGTGCCGGAGATCGACGGCGACAAGATCATCGGCATCGAAGAAAAACCGAAGAATCCAAAATCCCAATACGCCGTCACCGGGATCTATATGTATGACGCCCAGGTGTTCGAGATTATTCAACAGCAAAAACCCTCGGACCGCGGCGAATGGGAAATCACCGACGTCAATAACGCCTATATCGCCAAAGGTCAAATGACCTATGAGATTCTGGACGGGTGGTGGACCGACGCCGGCACCATCGAATCCCTGTATCGCGCCGGTCAACTTGTGGCGAAGACCGGTGCGAATAAAGTGGAGGAGTAGATGAGGGGAGGGGTTGAAAGTTAAAGGTTGAAGGTTAAAGGTTAAAAAAGAGTAGAAAATGGTTTACAATTTACGGTTTACGGTTAAGAGGAGAGATTCTTCGCTGCGCTTAGAATGACAAAGGGTAGATGGGTAAATGGGTAGAAGAGTGAATGAGTGAATGGCAGTGATAAATTTTAAGCTTAGAGGATTAGAGCTGTTATGAAGATATTAGTTACGGGCGGTGCAGGATTTATCGGGTGCAATTTCGTACATTTGCTGTTAACTGAACGGCCCGATGGGCAGATCGTCTGTCTCGACGCCTTAACCTACGCGGGGAATCTGGCCAACCTCGAATCCTGTAGAGAGAATCCGAATTTCCAGTTTGTAAAAGGCGATATCTGCGATCCGGATATTGTGGGAAGGATTATGACGGAGGGCATTGACGCCGTCGTCCACTTCGCCGCGGAGAGTCACGTGGACCGTTCCATCCTGGGCTGCCGGGAGTTCATCCGCACGAACATCCAGGGCACGCAGGTTTTGCTCGACGCCGCGCGCCAGGCGAAGGTGCAACGTTTCCTGCAAATCTCCACCGATGAAGTCTATGGCTCCCTCGGGCCGGAAGGTTATTTTACCGAACAAACGCCCCTGGCGCCCAACAGCCCGTACAGCGCCTCCAAGGCGTCGGCCGACCTGCTCGTCCAGGCCTATCATCATACCTATGGCTTCGACACTCTGATCACCCGCTGCTCCAACAACTACGGTCCCTATCAGTTTCCCGAGAAACTGATTCCTCTGTTCGTGACGAATCTGTTGGCCGACAAAAAAGTTCCGGTCTATGGCGACGGGATGAACGTTCGCGACTGGATTCACGTTACCGATCATTGCCGAGCGGTATTAACCGTACTCGAAAACGGTCAACCGGGGGAAGTCTATAATATCGGGGGCAACAGCGAACGCGCCAATATCGAAATCACCAAGCTGCTCATCCAATTACTAGGTAAGGATGAATCCATGATGGAATTCGTACCGGACCGCCTCGGCCACGACCGCCGCTACGCCATCGACGCCTCGAAGATCAAAAACGAACTCAGTTGGGAACCGCAAATTGATTTCACCCAGGGCCTCCAGGAAACCATACAATGGTATATCGATAACCAATCCTGGTGGCAGGCCATTAAATCCGGCGATTATCTTACCTACTATGAGAAACAATATGGTAAAGCACTTTGAGTGAAATGACGAATGACGAAATTCGAATGACGAATCAATGACGAAGTTCGAATCACGAATACATGTAAACGAAAGGATCAATTTGAACTTCTGGCAAAACATTAATTCTATCCTGGTTGTCGGTGCGAAAGGTATGTTGGGCCATGAAGTCATCGCTGCCCTTCGGGAAAATCCCTGGAGGGAAAAAATTGGACCCCGTCAAGTTCACGCTTTCGATTTGGAAGAAATCGATATTACGAAACTTACCGGGATCAAACGCTGTTTCGAGACCACTCGTCCGCAACTCGTGATTAATTGTGCTGCTTACACCGATGTCGATGGCTGTGAGACTCATCGTGAAACTGCGTTTGCCGTCAACGGCGACGGACCCGGAAATCTCGCCCAGACCTGTCGAGAAACTAACGCCAAACTAATCCACCTCAGCACCGACTTCGTCTTCGACGGCAGGAAGGACAGACCTTATCTACCCGACGATCCTACCGGTCCCTTGAGCGTCTATGGCGAATCCAAACTCGTCGGAGAAACTGTCGTCCAACAAAACTTGGAAAATCATATCATCCTTCGCACGTCCTGGCTCTTTGGTGCACACGGTAAGAATTTCGTCACCTCCATTCGCCGGCTTGCGCAGGAGCGCGAATATCTTGAGGTCGTACACGACCAGATCGGTTCGCCCACCTATGCCGCGGATCTGGCCCAGGCGATTCTATATCTGGCTGAAGTGGATGCAAAAGGGATATTTCATTTTTGTAACGAAGGAGTCTGCTCCTGGTACGATTTTGCGGTCGAGATCGTGCGTCAGAGCAACCTGAGCGTCGAAGTGCGTCCTATGGCCTCCGACCGGCTTTGCCGCCCGGCGCCCCGACCGGCCTGGTCCGTACTGGATACCGCCCAATACCGACAAGCCACCGGTCAGCCTATACGCCGCTGGCAGGAAGCCTTGACTGAATATCTCCAGGATACCGCCCCCGGCGACAGTGGTTAAGATTAGCAAAGGAAAGGAGTATCAAAATGAGTACATATATTTTCGATAACCAAGCGACAAGGAAACCTTTTATGATTTTCATTAGTCTTTTATGTCTGATGGTTAACGGACTTTTTGCCGAACCAACTCCTCCGGCGGTTCCCAATGTATCGCAATGGAACGTGCGCGATTTCGGGGCGAAAGGAGACGGGAAAACGGATGATACCGCCGCCTTTCAAAACGCCCTGAATACGGCCGGCCAAGCGGGAGGCGGAGTCGTCCAGGCGCCGAGAGGCAATTACTTCTTTGCCGGTCATCTCAACGTACCCCGAGCCGTCACGCTCGCCGGCATCTGGCAATCGGTGCCGGCCCACAATGGGATTCGCGACCGGGGATTGCCCAAGCCGACCGACGACGGCACCACCTTCCTGGTGATCGAAGGCGCCGGCAGCGAAAACGGACCTGCATTTATCACCCTTCATACCAACAGCACTCTTAAAGGCGTGGTCCTATACTATCCGCAACAAAATGTGGATGATACGCCCAAGGCTTATCCCTGGGCAATCGCCATGCGTGGTAAGAATCCGGCCGTCTTAGCCGTGGAGATGCTCAATCCCTATAACGGCATCGACGCCTCTCGAAACGAACGCCACCTGATTCGCGACGTACAGGGTCAGCCCCTCCGACGCGGCATCCTGGTCGATGCCATCTACGACATCGGTCGCATTGAAAACGTCCACTTCAATCCGTGGTGGTCCGTTAAGTCGAAACTGTTTCGCTGGCAAATGGAAAACGGCGAAGCGTTCATCTTCGGCAAGAGCGACTGGCAGTACGTATATAACACGTTTTGTTTCGGCTATAACGTCGGTTACAAGTTTATCCGCAGCAGCACCGGCATGTGCAACGGCAACTTCCTGGGGATCGGGGCCGACGACTGCTACACCGCACTGGTCGTGGAACACTGTGCTCCGTACGGCCTGTTGATTACCAACGGCGAGTTCGTCTCCTTTCACGGACCCGATCCGACGATGATACGCGTCGCTTCCACCAATACGGGAAGCATACGATTTGTCAATTGCGCCTTCTGGGGTTCGTGTAATCAGATTGCCAAAATCGCCGGTGAGGGAACGGTCGGCTTCGGCGATTGTACGTTTACACAATGGGGCGGCAAAAGCGGCGAACGCCCGGCCATCCAGGTCCAAAGCGGCGCCGTTCTGGTCCGCGGGTGTGAGTTCCGCCAGGATCGACCGCAAATCCTACTCGAAAAAGATGTCAAACGAGCCATCATCACTCAGAACCTATTCACCGGTTCCGAACGAATCACCAACCGTTCCTCGGGAAAAGCGCAAATCAGTATGAATCTAAGCGACTGATCCGTTTTGGGATTGCAAACAGGTGCCCAGAAATACATTTATATTTTTTTATCACCGCGCGATGAACGATGAAGAGCGATCTCGGTAATTTCAAGTATTGACGGCGCCTATCTGAAGTCGTATCCTATCGACATGTAATATGCTACGTTACCAGGAAATGATATGTTCGTACTTCAACGTTGGAGATAAGGAAAATGAACAAACTTATAAGCATTGGGGCGGTACTGGTTGTGTCGGTATTTCTAGTTTGCGATGATTTAGTGGGCAGAGAGCAACTGGATCGCGGTTTGGCGGCTCTGGAGCGAGCGGATGGTTCGGTGTTTCTGAGCTGGCGATTGTTGCAATCGGATCCGACGGACATTCGTTTCATCCTGGTTCGCAGTAATCCGGACGGAAAACAAGTTAAATTGATGAAAAAGCTGATCATACAAACCAACTACGTGGATATAACTACGGTCGGGCAAAACGGTAAAGAATTCCTATATCAATTATTTCAACAAAGCAATCAATCCCAGCATAAGATTACGCTGACTCAATTAGCGCAGCACCGTATCAAAATAACCGGTCAGGCTACTTCCTGTCTGCGGATTCCGTTACGGGGTGATTATGACGTCAAGCGGGTGGGGATCGGCGATCTGGACGGCGACGGGACGTATGAGATGGTGATTCAGCAACCGAATTTCAATACCGATCCTTATCAGCATCCGGGGTACTGGAAGAAGAGTCCCACGACGTACAAGATCGAGGCGTATAAGCTCGACGGTAAAATGCTGTGGCGGTACGACATGGGCTGGTCGATTGAAGCGGGGACCTGGTACGCACCGTGGGTGGTGTATGACGTCGATGGCGACGGTAAGGCGGAGGTCTATTGCAAGGCGGGCGAGGGCGATCCGCGGGACGAAAAAGGGTTAGTGAAATCGGGTCCGGAGTACCTGGTCAAACTCGACGGACGGACCGGTAAGGTTATCGCTAAGACCGACTGGCTTAGTCGCGAGGGGTACCGGGAATACAATCGCTACTGCCGTAATTTTCTGACGGTTGCTTATCTGGACGGCAGGAATCCGGCTTTGATTATGCAGCGCGGTACGTATAACCTGATCAAGACCAAGGCCCTGGACAAGAACCTGAAACCAATCTGGCACTGGGAATCGACGAGCGAAAGGAAAAAGTATAACGGGCAGGGCTCGCACGGTCTGATCTCGGCCGACGTCGATGCCGACGGTCGCGATGAACTGGTGATCGGCGCCGCCGTGATCGACGACAACGGCAAAGGTCTCTGGACGCTGGAGATGGGACACCCGGACGTCTGCTATGTCGCGGACATAGATCCGGATAACAAAGGTCTGGAAGTGTTCTACGGTTTTGAGACCCGGCAGAAGACCGACGGCATCTGCGTCGTCGATGCGAAAACCGGTCGTAAACTCTGGACACACAAGGAGCCGACCAAACACATCCACAACCAGGGCATGTGCGCCGATGTACTGGCGGAATTTCCCGGTATGGAAGTCTATAGCGGGGAACGGGATTATGCCCAACGTTGGCTGTACAGCGCCGCCGGCAAGCTGATCGAATTTCGCGAGAAAGGAACGCTCAGCCCCCGAGCCGTCTGGTGGGACGCCGATGAGCAAAAGGAAGTCATCTTTGGCAACGCCATTGAGAACTGGGGCGCCGAGAAAATTCAATCTCTGGAGGGGAAAGTAATCGCCGTGATGGATTGCCTGGGCGATTATCGCGAGGAAGTCGTCACCTGCCGCAAGGG
>CAZNQT010000317.1:0-6027 GCA_964574885.1 uncultured Pirellulales bacterium | reverse complement strand
GATACGACCTGGGATTATTTACGAATTACGCAGGGCGCGATCGCCGATCTGAATTCCTTTCTGGACTGGTACCCCGGCGACGATTGGGATAAGCGATTCGGGGCGACCGGATTTTATCAGCGATTGCAGCAATTCGACCGGGACGTTCGTTTCTGGATGGCGGTCTATTGGTATTATCAGGGGCGGATGGCGCCGTTACCCTCGGGGAATAAAACACCATCCGGTTCGCGAGACGAACTGGTCAACAACTTGAAACAATCGTTGGCGACGGTGAAAAATTACCTGGCGGATACGAATCAGAAGCCGGACGTATTGTTGTTGTTAAAGCTGTGGTCTATACGTCTGGAACGTGTGCTCGCCGGGTATGAGCCGACGTATTACGAAGCGGCGCGACAGCAAGTGGAACTCGTTTTAAAATCCCCGCTCGAACCGGAGCAGCAATATAGTTTTCGGCTGGAGTCGCTGCGATGTGCATTGTCGGCGCCGGCGATACGGTCGTCGGAAATGAGGATCTTCATTTTGCAGGTCCAACAGCTACGCGGCTGGTTGGAGTTGAATCAGTATTCCGTGCTGGAGAGTAAAAGGAAGTTTCTGGAATTAGCGTTTCTGGAAAGCGTGCTGCATCAGAAGCGTCGCACGCTGACCATTTCCGTGCCCCAGTTGCGGGAGCGATCGTATTTGTCGGATCGCACGTATCTGAAGCCTTTGATCGATTTGACGGAACGGGAGGCGGAATTTTCTTCTTTGCTCCAGGAGATAATCGCGGCCCGTCTGGCGGTTTCCGTCAAGGCCGTGGAGAAAAACCAGGAGAAAAACTGGACCCGGTATCTTCGCAACGGCACGGAATTTGAATTACTTTCTTTAGCCCGGTATTATCGAAATCAAAATCCGCCGGACTTCGGCAAAGCGCAGCAGGTGTATGAAATATTTATTCAAACCCGTTCTGACAGTCACGATAAAATGGCTAAGGTACTCTATGAAACCGCCTTGTGTTGTTATCAACAGGCGCAGCCGAATGAACATCACGAGGTCCAGGCAGATAATCGCCGGCATCTGGTTCAGGCGATTCATTACTGGAATCATCTGGCCCGTACGTTCCCCCACTGGTCCGGAACCACCGATCCTGAACATATGAATGCCTATCAGGCGGCCGTCCAGTCGGCGGCCTGGGCCTATCGGTTGTCGAATGAAAATTCAGCTATGTATGCGGAACTGGCGCGCGAGAGCATAGCGATCCTGGTCGGCAGTATTTCATCAAAAGGATCCGAGCCGACGGGTGTTTTTGCCGTCACGCCGGCGGCTCGTCAATATCGTTATTATTATGCCTTGTTGTTATTTAACCAACAGGACTTCGCTCGTGCCGCGGATTGGTTTGCGGTAGTGCCTCCGGAAGATCCGCGTGGCGAGGCCGCCCGCTATTATGCAATCCGTTGTCGCTATCAGCGGGCTCAAGCGGAAGGGCAAGATCGCGACGAGCTATTGAAGCAGTACCAAAGCTGGATCGCGGAATTGGAAACATTGCTGCAGGAAAAATTGTCCGAAACGGTTAGCGATCAGGCGATGAATCTGCTGGTTCAACTCTATCAGGAGCTGAATCAGACCGACGGCGTCTTACAAGCCGTCGCCCAGGCGCTGCAAACCAACAGGAATCAACCTCAATGGATCACCCTCGCCCTGAAGATCATCAAGGAACAAAGGTCGATTCTTTTGCGGCTTCACGCGGAGGCAAAGTATGTTGAATTGAGCACTAAGTTGGCCAAAGCCCTTCCGGCAGCACAAATTGTTTACGATATCCTTCAATCGCCGTTGGCCGATAGCAGTCCGACTTTGGAGCAAGAGAAATCTCCGGCCACCCGGAATTATCTTGAACTGCTCTGTCTGACAGCGGCGACCCTGTCGGATTATCAGGAAACTCCTTCTTTACCGCCTTTGCGTCAACTCATCGAGCAGGCGGATAAAGTCATCTCCTCCGTGAGGAATGATCCCTCCTATGTGAATCAGGTATGGTTCGTACGTTGCCGAGCACAGTTGGCGTTTGTGCAAAAGGAATTCGAGTCATCCCGAAGATTATGGCTTCAGATTCGCTCGGCAGTGGCGGAGAAAAAAGACGAACAGGCAACATACTTCTGGTGGGAGTCGCGTTTTTTCAGCTTGCGCTGTTTGATTCAGTTGAATCGCACCGAGGAAGCGGAGCATGTCATCGATGTTCTGCGGCGTTCCTATCCCGAGGAGACTTCACCCTGGTTTGCGCGCCTGCGAGAGTTGCGGAAAGAGGTAAACCCATAAATCTTCCTGGGAACGGATGCCTGTTCCAAATGAACCGGCAAACCTTAAACACGAAATCCGAAACCAATTCCAATTACCCAAATTCTAATTTTCCAAACCAAAATGAATTTTCAGGTTCATCGGATGTTTTTCCCTTCCTGCAGAAAGGTGATTGGCTTCGTCAGGGTGCACTGGAACGGTTTTTTTAAGGGGAACTTGTAACTGATCTCACTTTGGACCGCCAGAGGTTTTAAATCCGGCGCGGATAAGGGCGGATCGGCTTTGATGGTCAGAGTCACTGTTTTCGTGGAAAAGGGTAAAATTTCGATTTCGCTTTCCGAGGGGATTACCTTAAGATTTGATTGGGATTGGACGGCTAATTTGATATTCATGGGGAGCGCCGCGAAGTTGGTGTAGAGAATGCTCGCTTTGGCTTGTTGAAATGGTTCCTGGGCAACTCGAACAGGGGGACATTGTACGATTCGACCCTGATCGAGTTGGAATTTCATAAATTCGGCGGCCAGCGAGATAAAAAACGGCGTGACGTTTTCGTCCCAGATGCCGTCGAGCGTCAGATTGGCCAGCCGAGGTCCGTTCTCGGTCATCGTAACCCAAACGACGTGATCGAATTTCCCCAGCCGGATGGCGTTGGCGCGATTCGCCTCGACGCCCCAGACCTTATTGCCCCCGCCCGTCGTGGCCAACCGAATATAGTTTCGACCGTTGCGGACCTGTTTGGCATAGGTATGTTTGTGTCCGGCAAACACGGTGTACGGGCGCTTGCCGAGCAGGGTTTCAAATTCCGCCCAGTTCTTCCCATTGGTTTGCCAGAGCGGCTTATGTAAGAATACCAGCGTCCAGCGGACCTTTGGATATCGGTGCAAAACCTGCTGAAAGTATGCCAATTGCGCCTTGCTGAGACGTCCGGATTTCTCATACTCTCCGCTTTCGCTGTTCAGGCACAGAAATAACACGTCGTGATACAGAAAATAATAATAGGGACGTCCGTAGCGTTGTTTCCAGGTTTCGAGCATCACGGCGTTGCTGAGGTCGTGGTTGCCGGGAACGTAAAAGAAGGGCATCTCCAGTTGTCCCACGATCCGGTCCAGATCGTCCCATTCCTGTTTGAGTTGGGTTTCGTCCTCCGTTTTGCCGTCGATAAGGTCACCGATGCAGATAACAAATTCCGGTTGCAATAAGTTTATTTTCCGCAGGGCGTCTGCGAATACTCCCGGCCGGCGCCCGCCGGTGCGGTCCGAGACGATCGCGAACTGAAAATGCGCGGGATCGTTATTCATCCGAAGATGCGTCCAGGGATTGGCGCCTTTGTCGATGCGAACTTGTAACGGTTGGGTATAACAGCCGCAGCCCGATACCGTCAACCCCACTAAAAGAATACCTAATAGATTGATTCGCTTCATAGTTATTCCTCTCTTGTGATGGTTATGCAACGCCATTATAGGTTTGCGATGATAAAAAGTCATATCGTAAATCCCCGACTTTTGCACTTTACCTCGCTGGGGAATTTTGTATAGTAATCGGCAGGAAATAAAAATCGAATCCCTACGGAACGAAAGGAGAATTCAGATCATGGAAACGTTACGTATCGGTTTTATCGGCGCCGGCTTTATCGCCCGATTTCAAACCCAGGCCATGACCATGGTGCGAGGGTGGGAGTTAGCAGGGGTATATGCGCTGGACTGGGCGGACGAATTTTCCCGCTACGCCCGGGCGAAGGGAGTCGGTCCGTGTGAGATCTATCCCAGTGTAGCCCAATTGTGCAACCATTGCGAGGTAGTAGCGATTTTTGCCCCGAATTACGTGCGCGTGGAGTTGATGGAGCAGATCGCCGACGCCGTCAAAGCCGGGGCCGAACTTAGAGGACTGATCTGTGAGAAGCCTCTCGGTCGTACCGTTGCCGAAGCGAAACGTTTGATCGAACTGGCTCAACAAACCAAACTGCCCACCGCTTATTTTGAGAATCAGATTCACATGAAATCCTTGAAGCATGCCCTGGAGCAACTGGCCCCGATTCAGGAAACCATGGGACCGATCGCGATGGCCCGTACCGCCGAGGAGCACGCCGGTCCCCATGAACCCTGGTTCTGGGATCCGACGCAACAGGGAGGCGGCGTGCTATGCGATATGGCCTGTCACAGTATCGCCGCCGGCTGGTACGCGCTGACGCCCCTCGGCAAGCCGGTCGATTATCTCCAGCCGATAGCCGTTAACGCCGAGACCAGTCTGCTCAAGTGGGGACTGCCGAAATATCGCAAACAATTGCTCGATCGTATGGGCGTGGATTACGGCAAAGTGCCTGCGGAGGATTTTTCCACCGGTCTGGTTACCTTTAAACATCCCGACACGGGTCAAATAACGAAAACGCAGTTCACCAGTTCCTGGATGTACGACAAACAAGGTCTGCGGATCTTTATCGACGCCCTGGGGCCGGACTATACCTTTGAGTTGAACTCGCTGCGTTCTCCGACGGAGGTGTTTGTGGGCGATGCCGCCGCCGATGCCGTCGCGAATGCGGAAAGCGCGGTCGAAAAAGCGACCGCCTCCCGCGGTCTGATTCCGATTCAGGGCAACGAACTGGATTTATATGGCTACGTGGACGAACTGGTCGACGCCCACCAGGCGTTTCTGGCGGGTAAGGATGCTTTGTTGAATTGGGAGTATGGATTAGAGATAACCAGGCTTTGTCAGGCCGCCTATTTATCGGCCGAAAGACGCTGTACCATCGACCTGACCGATTCCGTCATACAGAAGGAACTCGATTCCTACGTCTCCCTGATCGCCCGGGGCAAAGGCGCCGAAGTCTTATTCCGGTAGCTAACAGAGTGTGGTCGTTTTAGGGGTTCCTATTTGACAGGCTTGTAGTATTAGATCTGTCAGTATCTTTACTATCTATATCGAGACTCGTAGGAGATAAGTGGATTTTACGGCCTGTCAACAACCGATAGCCGCCCTCCACGACTAACGCCAGGGCCAGCATCGCTACCAGGATCCATAGATGTTTGGGGGATGTGGTCGCTGTTTGCCATAGCAGTGCCGCTAAGGCAGCTATACACATTACCATGCCGGCAACGGGGATCCACCAACGACTGTTCGTCTGGCGGGAAAGCCGCAGATTCGCTCCATTGACAGCCGCAAATATCAATAGAAATCCTGCGCTGCCCATCATGGAGATACTGGAAAGGTCGAAAACGTTGCTTACCAATAGCGTTAATCCCGAAGTAATAAATAGTCCTTCCACCGGCTTATGCCACACCTTCTTTTCGAGAAACGTTGGTAATTCTCCATCTTTCGCAATCGTATAACTGAGGCGCGCCGATCCGTAAAGAGTGGCGTTAATCGCCGAGGTTGTGGATAACAAGGCCGCCACAACGATCAGGAAAAAACCGCTCTGGCCTAAAAAGGGTCTAGCGGCTTCCGCCAGGGCATAGTCCTTGGCATCCACAATTTTAGGTACGGCCAAGCTGCCTACCGTAACTACCGATACCAGAATGTATAGAAGTATAACAAATATAACGGCCGAATAATAGGCCCGCGGAAGCGTAATCTTAGGATTTTTGACGTCTTGAGCGGTATTGGCAATGAGTTCAAATCCCTCGTAAGCCAAAAAGACTATCATTCCGCCGGCAATAACATTCAACGGGGATGACCAGGCGGAAAGCGACAACCTTTGCTCTTCTACCCCTCGGATGCCGGCAGCCACAAAAAACAGTAAAATGGCTACCTTCAAAGCCACTATCACGC
>CAZNQT010000316.1:0-6033 GCA_964574885.1 uncultured Pirellulales bacterium | reverse complement strand
CATAAGTACTTTTTCACTCACGTCTTTCCCTAACGTAAACGCCAGCGTTACAAACTCAAAGCGACCGAACCACTAATCCTGAAATCGTATGCATTATGGTCGTTCGGTACTTTTGGCAGTAGCATCAACCAACTTTGCTTTCTTCCGACGTCACATCCGATTCCGCCTGCGCCACTTGCCGATATACCTCGATAGCCGCATCCGGACAGATCAAGGCACAGACGGCACAACCGGTACATCCATCGCCACATGACTCGGCAAAAAAATAGCCCATTTTATTGGTTCTGCCGGATATGTTTATGCTGTTTTTCGGGCAGACCTCAATACACAGCCCGCAGCCTTTACATCGTTCGGGTTCGATCTTTATTTTTCCTGCCATAGTCTTTCTCTCGTACTATTCAAATTTCGATGCTAGATTGTAGCAAAGCCCACCGGCAATAGCAAAAAACTATTCAATATCAAGGGCCTCAAACTGCTGGTAGGTCCACCTGGGTGAACTCGTCCGGGCCACCAAATTTAATGGTTTCGTATGTTCTTTTTTTAGAGATATTTACAACGATCTTATTTATTTATTAACAGGCTGATACGTGTTGATATAATATGATTTTTTACGAAAAGTTGTCAATTGACGATTTTCTTTACGAATAGAATCTGTTACATATTTTTCGGTGAAATCAATGCCTGATGAACCGGATTACATCTTGGAAATCGGGGGCGAACGGATTGAAGGTCCGCGACCGGCCGAATCCGTTGTGGAAGCTGAGATCAGTTCCGGCCGGGCCCGGAACCGACGGTATATCAGCGTACTGTTCCAGTGCTGTAACGTCTATCAGCGGATCTATCGCAATCGGGACGGCACTGCCTACGAAGGGCACTGTCCCAACTGCCTGCGGAAAGTGCGCGTCCGGATCGGGTCGGGAGGTACGGATTCCCGCTTTTTTACCGCCCGATAAGCCGAATAGCCTGTTGCGGAAAAGGGAATGAGCAATTGGAGGCGTAAAATCATGTGGCTCAGTCGCCCTCGGCTGAGCTTCTTGGGCCTTGACACCCCCGAGGGCGGGTGTGCCACATTTTCCGCAACAGGAACTAATTAAACTAAAATACCGATATCGACCGTCAGATTGATGGGTACAGAAAGGCTGCACATGACTGAGGATCAGCGCCTATGGCAGAGCGTACAGAACGGCAATCCCGACGCCCTGCGTCGGCTCTATCTGCAGTTCAAAGACGGACTGCTCACTGCCGCTACGATAATGCTCCACGATCCAGCGGCAGCGGAAGATTGCCTGCATGATGTGTTTGTGACCCTGGCGGCCGAGGCCCACCGGATACAGATTCGCCGGAACCTCAAGGCGTATTTGACGACGTGTGTCGTCAACCGGGCCCGGGACTACCTGCGAAAGAAGGAGCGGCGAAATGTGTCGCTGGAGGACTTGGCCGTCCCTCCTGCCGGACGGGACGACACTGCAGCCGGTCGGACCGATCCGGCAGAGTTACTGGTAGAAAAGGAAGAGTCAGCGAAATTACTGTTGGCTCTGGAACAATTGCCCGTGGAGCAACGAGAGGTAATTATTCTGCATCTAAGAACGGATATGACGTTTAAGGAGATCGCGGCAACGAAAGAGCTTTCGATCAATACGGCCCAGAGTCGCTACCGATACGGAATCGAGAAACTGCGACAATTACTGAGTGAACAGGAAGTGTCAAAATGAAATCGTCAGAACAGATCGAACAGGCGATACGAGATCTTGAGATCAAGACTCGTCCCGGGACCGATGAGCGGATACTGGCCGACGCGGAAGCGGCCTTACCGTCGGCAACGGACGCCGGGACCATTCGCCCCGCGCCCATCCTCTGGAAACGGATCGTTAAAAATCCCTGGTTCGTTTTGGGTACGGCAGCCGCAGCGCTGTTCGCCATCGTCGCAGGCCTTCACTATTGGAATCCCCAACAACCATCGGCAACCACCACATCCATAACGAACACGATTGCTAAGAACGATACTGAAAATGACGTTACTGTCATTGCGACACCGGATGATTTGATCCCGTCAGATGAGCCCGAGAAAATTCCCCTGAAACTGGTACTGCCGAAACCCTTGTTAATAACCACGCCGATAGATTTTCGCGTGGAGCGGCTGGAGCCACAGCACCGGGGACCGCGACCGCCATTTCTGGCGCCGCCCGGAACCCGGAATCTGGCCTTGGGTAAATTGGTGAGCAGCAGCGATCCCGAACCGCTCATCGGCAGTTTAAAACAGATTACCGACGGGATGAAAGAAGCAACGCAGGGTTACCAAGTAGAACTGCAACCCGGCGTCCAATGGATTCAGATCGACCTGGGCCAACCATGTAAAATTTACGCAATTGTATTTTGGCATCACTATCAGATACCTACTATATATTACGACGTGGCGGTACAGGTCTCGAACGATCCGGACTTTGCCGAAGCCACCACGTTGTTCAATAACGATTATGATAATTCTCTGGGCCTCGGCGTCGGACAAGATCCGCTTTACATCGAGACGTATGAGGGCAAACTGATCGACGCCCAGGGTATCGAAGGGCGCTATGTACGCCTTTACAGCCAGGGAAATTACCGCAATGCATTGAATCATTACCTTGAAGTCGAAGTGCATGGCGTAGAAAAGTAGGGGCGGCCCCACGTGGCCGCCCAGTTTACTAATGGATAGTTAATCCGCCGGGTCAGCGGTTCCTATCGGCTGCACAAATACGGTCAAGGTGCGCCCTCATGCCGTCCAAACAAGAGATCGAAACGATGATTCGAAACCTGGAAATTCCCACTACTCAAGAAACCGACGGGTGGATTCTGGCCGACACATTACGCGAATTCGAAGCGGCGAAAAGACGAACGACTGGAATGGACTCGTCTCAATACTGGAGAAAAAACATGAAAAATCCATGGACCATTCTAACCACCGCCACGGCGGCCCTGTTGGTTATGGTGTTCGGCATCCATTATTATCAAGCCGACGGTAATATAACGGATAATATCGATAAACCCGTTACATCGGGAAATAGCTATCAAGCCGACGTTGCTCCCACACCCGATCCGCAGGACAACCTGGCGCCGCTGCCGATCGAATTGCCGGTACCTAAATTTGTGGGTACGAGGCAGAATATCCAAGTGCCTTATTTGAATGATGATCACAAGAAGGATCGCCCGCCCTTTTTAGCGCCTCGAGGAACCATCAACGTTGCGTTGCATAAAGCAGTTACCAGCAGCGATCCTCTACCGATCATCGGCGAACTGGAACTGGTCACCGACGGCGATAAAGAAGCGATGGACGGCTGCTGGGTCGAGTTGGGGCACGAACTTCAATGGATTCAGATCGATCTGGGAGCGACGTATAACCTCTATGCCGTGGTGTTCTGGCATTGGCATAAGCAGGCCTGCGTCTTTTTCGACGTGGTAGTGCAGGTATCGGACGATCCGGATTTCATCATGAATGTAATCACCTTGTTCAATAACGACCGGGATAACTCCAGTGGCCTGGGTGTCGGCGAGGATATGCATTATATCGAAACCAACCAGGGCAAGCTGATCGACGCCAAAGGCGTAAAAGCGCGCTACGTTCGTCTGTATAGTAATGGCAGGACCGTTGACATCGATCAGAATTTTTATACGGAAGTCGAAGTGTACGGTAAGTAAATGGGTAGATGGGTAAAAGAGTAAATGAGTGAATGAGCATCCCCGGTGTGAACCGGAGGATGAATACGAATACGTTGCCACATAGAATTCCACCCCTGTTGACACAGGGGGCTATAAGAGGCGGCATTCCGGTTCATTGACAGAGGTTAGTATAATGCAAAATAGCAAACAAAACCAGTTAACCAGGAGAGCCCTGAATCGACGGCAGTTCATCCAATCGTCCGCGGCGGCAGGAATCGCCGCCGGAACCGCCTTGAAAACGGCTCCGGTAGTTTTCAGTCAATCGTTCGGCAAGGAAGACGAGATTAATCTCGCCATTATTGGCGTCGGTAAGCAGGGTCAGACGTTGTTGAATGCCTGTAATAAAATTCCGGGGATCCGCATCCGAGCCGTTTGCGATATCTGGGATTACAATCGCACTATGGAATTACGACGTCTGAAACGCCGAGAGGAATATAAAAACCAACCCCCTAAAGGTTACATTGATCATAAGGATATGCTCGCTCAGGAAAAGGATCTCGATGCGGTCATTGTCGCCACGCCGGACTTCTGGCACGCCGACCATACTGCCGCCTGTCTCAAAGCCGGTTTACATGTCTATTGCGAAAAGGAGATGTCCAACACGCTCTCCGGCGCTCGTCGGATGGTCGAAGCCACCCGCTCCTCCGGCAAACTCCTCCAGATCGGCCACCATCGTCGCAGCAATCCTGTTTATAAGTTTAGTTATCGACAGCTTATACAAAAAGCAAACTTTCTCAATCGGATGACCACCTTGAACGGTCAATGGAATCGCAGTAAAGCCGCTTGTGAACCTTTGCGTTGTAAACCGACACTTACTCTAGACAATACTATCTTGAACAAATATGGTTTCGAATCGATGCATCAGTTTCTCAATTGGCGTACCTTCAAACGATTAGGCGGCGGTCCGATAGTGGATCTCGGATCGCATCAACTGGATATTTATAACTGGTTTTTAGAAACGCCGCCGAAAACAATCGTCGCCAGCGGCGGTACCGACTATTGGAAAGACTGGCAATGGTATGACAACGTGATGGCCATCTTTGAATATCAAACCAAACAGGGTACGGTTCGGGCCTTTTATCAGACAATTACCACCAACAGCCATCAAGGCTATTTTGAAGCCTTCCTCGGCGACGATGGTATGCTGGTGGTATCCGAACGTGCCGGAAGAACCGCTGTATATCTGGAAAGGCATTTATCAAAAGATGAATGTAACCGGCGAATCCAAAACGTGGACATCCCTGCTTCGGTAAACAATGATTCCGATACACAGGAAATCGTCAAGGAAGGGATTGGCATCTATCAGGTAGAACCCTCTCCGCCACCGCCCAAAATGGATTTGAAACATGAGTTCAATATTACTTTAAATAAATCTCTTCACCAGCCGCATTTGGAAAATTTCTTTGCGGCAATTCGAGGAAAGGAGAAATTAAATTGTCCCGCCGAAATCGGGTACGAAACCGCCGTTACCGTTCTCAAGGTCAACGAAGCGGTTGAAGCAGGTCGCAAACTCGAATTCAAACCGGAGGAATTCAAAGTCTAAAGCCCCCGGTGGTAACCGAGGTGTGTGGCCTAGTCGCCCTCGGCTGGGAAATGGATTGAAAGCGCATGCCCGGGGCGGGTGTGCCACAGGGTATTCCTCCCCCTGTTGCCGCAGGTGGCTGATTTCGGGAGAGTGGGAACAAACCACGTAATCCAAGTCAAAAACTCCTGCAACACCCCAAGGAGTCGGGTGGCACGGACAAACGAAAGTTTGTCCGTGGCGCCTATTTTATCTCCCATCAATTCGCCATCGACATGATTGAACTCGTCCCTGCCTCCCGTAAGGCAATGGTTGCATTCCCGCAGAAATCCGTTATGATAAATAAAACTGGAGGATCTTCATTATGAAAGGAGAACGTACGATGTCGAAACGATTCACGCTCATTGGGCTGTCGGGTATTACCTTACTATTCACTGCTGCTGTATCCGCTGCAGCGCCGGTGGATGCATTCCAACAAGCGGAACAATCCGCCCCGATCGCCGGGTATTCGCTCAGCAAGGTCCAGCGATGGCTGCACGAGGTGGCCCTAACCAAGATCGATCCGGAAACCGGCCTTTACAAAGCCGACGGCTATTGGAATTACCGCGACACTGCCGCCGACTGCTATCCCTTCCTCTGCTGGGCCGCCTTCGTTGTCGATCCGATCGCCCTGAACGGTCCCGTCCGCAACGTCCTCCACGTCGAGCAGAAGCTCTGCAAGTATCTCGACCGCATCCCGGCGCCCTATGACTTCAACAAAAAACACGTAACCGATTCCATTTCTTACAACGAGCTGATCTTCCAGGCCTCCGAATACG
>CAZNQT010000315.1:3236-6091 GCA_964574885.1 uncultured Pirellulales bacterium | reverse complement strand
GTCATATCCGGCAGCAGTACTTTCTGCGTCTCGGAGGTGAGAATATCGGCGGATTCGGCCATGAAGTGCACACCGCAAAATACGATGAACTCCGTTTCCTTTTGTTGGGCGGCAATTTGACTGAGTTTCAAACTGTCGCCGGTGAAATCCGCAAACTGGATAATTTCATCCCGTTGGTAATGATGACCGAGGATCACCATGCGACCGGTGAGCTGTTCTTTACGTCGGCGAATCAAGCTGACGGCGTCATCGGAGGTTAAATTTTCATACGTTTTAGGTAAAGGCGACTGATACATATTTGTAACTCTATGTCTAAATTTATCCCCCCCCTTCTCGTCAATATTTCTGGACAGCAATATATATATTAAGGGATTTTATCCAAATTAAGGGTTTGATGATGCTGATCGCGTCGTTTTAGTAGCTCCTCGAGTTCGGTCTGCGTCAGCCAGTGCACCTTACCGCTTTTATCCAGCACTGCGTGCCCGCTGGTGAAAAAACGCAGGTGTAATAATCTCGTATAAGCTAAAGGAGAATCGGGGGGAGAGTCGGCGTGAATAAATTGTACTTCATAGTGAATACCTTCTGCCTTGATGCGCGAGTTCAATTCGAATTGCGATACTTCACTGAGGTAGGGAAGTCGGCCATGATCTTTTTTAAATACTTCAATTTTCTGCTGCAGATCCTTGATGGCATTGAGGTATTCTCGTCGATTGGTAAACTCGCGGCTTACCAGGATAAATGCCACCAGCAACACCGTGCCGAGTACCGGCAGGAGTAGTCGGCGCGCCAGGACGATACGTCGGGAATAGCGAAGAGATACCTCCCGTTTCTCCTTTACCTGAGAGGCTCGAATTACGGATTCCTCTCTTTGGCTTTGCGATTCCGTAGATTGTTTGTTCTCTGTCTCAACCATACTACAAAAGTATTATAGACCCTCCGAGTAAGGCAGGCAACTGTTATTCCGCTATTTCCTCTAGACAGGAACACCGATCAACAGTACGGATTCCTCGGTGTTTTATTTTTCCGAAATACTCTCCCCTCACGTACGATCACGCGATCTTCGGCGATCCTCTGAATCGCTTCCGGATACGCTAGGCATTCCTGTTCGAACACGCGGGCGGCCAGCGTGTCGGCGTCGTCATCCTCGAGTACCGGACAGGTCCGCTGTACGAGAATCGGGCCGGCGTCGTATTCGTTCGTCACAAAATGCACCGTGCAGCCGCTGACCTTACAACCCTTGGCCAGCACAGCTTCGTGGACATGATGCCCCCACATCCCCTTGCCGCCGAACGCCGGCAACAGGGCCGGATGAATGTTCAGGACCCGATGTTCATATTGTGAAGGAATCTTCCAATAACAGAGCCAACCGCATTGGCTGACCAGGTCCGCCTGGGCTTCATCCAGAATCCCCGCGATTCGACGGCTGAATTCATCGACATCCGGATGGTCCTTGACGCGCAGGATATGCGGTTCGCATCCCAACTCGCGTGCCCGCTCGACGCCGGCGACGTTACTGCGGCTGCTGATCACCGTGACGATCTCCGCATCGAGTTTGCCCTGCTCGATATATTCGGCGAGGTTGACCATCGTCCGCCCCCCGCCGGAAAGTAAGATTCCCAATCGTAGTTTCTTCTTTGGATCGCTCATAAATGTATTATTCTTCCCTTAATATTTTCTGCCAAAGCTCCAGATACCCTAATGCTTCGATTTTTTCTACCAGTTGAGATTGCCGGATTCGTTCCGAGGATACTTCCAGCATTTTTTGAATATCCCGAATATGTTTTTCGCTTTTACCTTCACGATAAAATTGTAGTTTACGCAGAATCACGTATTCCGGTGGCGCCACCCAAACCGTTGCCTTACCGAACGTTACTTGAGTTCGCAAAGGAAATGCCCAGCGATGCAGTGGATCCTTACCTATGGGATAAATATCCGCTTTCAGACCGCTTTCATGATGAATCACATTGAAATGTCCTCTTACATCGCGATTTAATTCCACGCGGATCACTTCAGCAGGAGGGCAGTAAAATTCTGAGTCGGAAAATGTTGCACGAAATTTCTCCACCTGCCGCGTTGATAGTTCCAGCACCAGATCGATATCGTGCGTCATGCGCGGTTCGCCGTAGATGATACTGGCAATCGAACCGGTGATCATATAGGCAATGCCGGCCTGGTCCAACTGTTCGGGAAACACTAATAACGGATCAGCTTCGGGCATAGAGAAATATCTCCCGCACTTCGTTTTGGACCTGTTCTTCGGTCCATTCCGGATGGATCTGCCGCAGCCACCCCGCTTTCAAACGACGCGCCGACCAATATAAGTCCCGTGACACCTGCCACTTCTGCCCCGGTGTCATCTTTCTGTAAATCTCGATCTGAATTCTATCCGCTTCAGTCATTACAAAATTCATCTCTTACTTTACACTCTTCATTTTATAGCCAATTCGCAATTAGAAAAACCGTTATACACCAAAATATCACTTTCGCCGTCCACAAGGGAATATTATCACTAAATGGACGACCTGCAGGATAAGGCTCTCCTCTTTCCTGAAGTAGCGTTTCCACTTCGTCGATAAAGCAAAGGGCAAATAACATAGGAATAATTAATCCCAGACTGAGGATACAAAACACAGCAATGAGAATTAAATCTAGTGAACTAACTCCAAATATGAGTCCTTGGGCCGTTGATGCAATCAATCCCACGGATGCATACATACAAATTTTAATGATCCAGCGAAACATTCGATGGTAGCGCAATAATTTATCCGTCGGGGTGTCCGAAGAAAATTTCCATAGTACCACATTAAAACGATTCAACATATTTTGGAGAATCTGTTTTGTCATCGGTAACATCC
>CAZNQT010000315.1:0-3226 GCA_964574885.1 uncultured Pirellulales bacterium | reverse complement strand
CATCCCGATCGAGTGGCACCGCCAAGCGAGTCCGCGAGCTTGGGGGTGGTTTTCTGTTCGTATCTACTTTTTCTCCACGCGCAACTGTAGAGGGAAACCGCCGAGTTTGATTTCCTTGGTCGCATTGGAAAGTGAATCAAGCACGTCAAACTCATCGCAGAGAGTTTCGCGGCAGATATAATCCCGGTGTTCCGCGATGGCAGTTTGCAGCTCGGATTCCGCACACCCCAGTTGCAGACGGATATGGTCCTGGATTTCCAGACCGACATCCTTGCGGGTCTGCTGAATGTGTCGGACGATATCGCGGGCCCATCCTTCGCGTTTGAGTTCAGCCGTGATCTCGATATCCAACGCCAGCGCCGGTTCGGCGTCCTGATCCACCACCAGGGTGTCCGGGAAGATTTCTTCGATCTCGATGTCTTCCGACGCCAGGTCCCACTGACGTTGTCCCTCGGAATCCTGTAAGTGGATGCTCAAACCTTCACGGGCATGTTTAACGATATCCGCCGCATTGCTAGTAGCGGCGGTGACAAGAGCTTGTTTCACCGCGGGCAGGTCCTTGCCGTACTTCGGACCGAGAACTTTATTATTCGGTTTAATGATATACTCGACGTATTCGGAAACCTCACCGAACTCCAGGATTTTTATGTTTAGTTCGTCGAGGATATGATCCTGGTAGCGCTGTAGTACTTCCTGGTTATCTCCGCTTGCCTGGGCAATCAACCGCTGTAAGGGTTGGCGGACGCGGATCTGCTTGGTTTCGCGTATGCTCAGAATTCGCGTGACCGCGTCTGCCACCATGTCCATATCCGTAGCCAGTTTTTCGTTGTACCGGTTCTCGTCGAACTGCGGATAGTCGGTGTGGTGCACGCTCTCTGGTGCATCGGCATCGTGTGAGCGAACCAGGTTCTGGTACATCTCTTCGGTAATGAACGGCGCCACCGGGGCGAGAATCTTACATAAGTCCGTCAATACTCGATAAAGGGTTTGATAGGCGGCGAGTTTGTCGAGGTCCGATTCGTTCTTGGGCCGCCAATAGCGCCGCCGGTTGCGCCGAACGTACCAGTTACTCAACCGCTCGATAAATTCATCCGCGCACTGCACCAACGCCGGCACGTTGTAATCCGTCAATGCCTCGTTCGCGACCTTGATCAAATGCTGTAGCTTGCTGAGAATCCAGCGGTCGATATCTTGCAGTTGCTCGTAGGGCGCCGGCTCTCGTTTCGGATCGAAACCGTCCAGCCGGGCGTAGTTCACAAAAAAGCTATAGACGTTCCACCAAGTGCTGAACACGCGGCGATGGACCTGATCGCCGATGGTGAAACCGAAGTTCAGATTGTGCGTCGGGTCCTGGCGACAATAGATCCATCGCATTATGTCGGCGCCCATCTTTTCCGCCGCTTCCTCGAACGGAATGGCGTTGCCGGTGGATTTGTGCATTTCCTGGCCATGCTCGTCGCGCACCAGGGCGTGACCCAGCAGTGTCTTAAAAGGAGCGATTCCCTCCATCATCGTGCTCATCGACAGCAGGGCGTAAAACCAATTACGAAACTGACCCGGAAAACACTCCAGCACGAGATCGGCCGGTATCCACTTCTGCCAATACTCTCTGTCCGTATTATATTTCACCGTCGAATAGGGCACGATCCCCGCGTCGAGCCAGGGATTGCCCACGTCGCTAATGCGGCGGACCGGCTTATGACACTTTTCGCACTGAATACGGATGTGATCCACCCAGGGCCGATGGGGACTGTTGCCGTCGAATTGTTCCCAGCCCTCGACGGCGCGCTGTTGCAATTCCTCCCGCGAACCGATCACGTCGAACCAGCCGCACTCGCACTCGAAGATCGGCAGCGCCAAACCCCAGAACCGTTTCTTGCTGATCATCCAGTCGTGCATGTTCTCCAACCAGTTCAGTTCCTGATCGCGGCCCCACTCGGGAATCCAGCGAATCTGATCCACGACCTTCATAATCTCCCCGCGCCACGACATATTGATATACCATTCATCCACCGCCCGAAACAGCAGCGGCGTACTGCACCGCCAGCAGTGCGGATAATCGTGGGCGTATTTCTGCTTCTTATAGTAGTGGCCTTTTTCACGCAGATTTTCGAGTACCTGTTCCGCGACCTCGCCGGCAACCTGACCGGTCAGAAAGCCATACTCCTGACCGTACACCCCGTCTTCCCCGATTGGCATCAGGACGGGTATCTTGTGTTCCTTGCTCAGATCGAAATCTTCCTTGCCGCAGCCCGGAGCAATATGCACGATTCCCGTACCTTCACTGGCCGATACCTCCTCCCACGCGATGACCCGGTGGGCGTACTTCGTCTCGGCGAAGGTGCTTTGTACGATTTCCAGTTCGTCGAAAGGTCCTTCGTATTCCCAACCAACCATCTGTTCCCCGGTTAAAGTACCCTCTACCTTAAAATCACCCTTTTCCTTGCAGATATCTACGAGGTCGGCAGCCAAGTAGTAGGTGCAATCGTCCTGCTTAACCTTGGCGTAGTTCAGTTCGGAGCTGACCGCTGCGGCGACGTTAGCAGCCAGCGTCCACGGCGTCGTCGTCCAGACCAGCAGGTATTCCTCCGGACGCCCTCTTAGCGGAAAACGGACAAAAACCGCTGTATCTTCCACGTTTTTATACCCTTCCCGGCGCTCCTGCTCCGAGATCCCCGTTTCACACCGCGGGCACCACGGCATGGCGTCCTGCCCCTTATAAATCAATCCCCGCTCGTGGCACTTTTTCAGGAACGACCAGATCGTGTAGTTATTCTCATCGGTCATCGTGAAGTAGCTGTCGGTCCAGTCCATCCAATACCCCAGCCGAATCGACTGCTCCGTCTGGACCTGCGAGTATTTTTCCACCCGCGCTTTGCAGCGATTGATGAAGTCTTCCAGACCGGCCTTTTCGATGTCGGCCTTGGTCTCATACCCCATCTCCTTTTCCACTTCCACCTCGACCCATAGCCCCTGGCAGTCGAAGCCGTTCTGCCAGCGCTGATCGTGCCCGAGCATGGCGTGATACCGCTGATAACAATCCTTGAGCGTCCTCCCCCACGCATGGTGTACGCCCATCGGGTTGTTCGCGGTAATCGGCCCGTCCAGAAACGACCAGTGCTCCTTGCCGGCGTTTTTTTGCCGTAGTTTCTCGAACGCCTGATTCTGCCGCCACCAGTCCAGAATCCGATGCTCCAGCTCTATATGTTTACAGGTGGAATTTACC
>CAZNQT010000314.1:0-6100 GCA_964574885.1 uncultured Pirellulales bacterium | reverse complement strand
CTAAACCCGCTAAAATCCCGGAAACGAATCCGAGCGAGGTAGTTTTACGAAATTTAACTGCTTCAATTATCAGCCACATCAATGCGCCGCTCGCGGCGGAAACCTGAGTCATGGTTAATGCCCGGGCCGTATCCAGACCACTATGAACGGTAGAGCCGGCATTAAAGCCAAACCAACCCACCCATAAAAAACCTGCTCCCATCATCGTCATTACCAAATTGTTTGGGTGCATCGCAGTTTTGGGATAACCGCGTCGAGCTCCCAGAAACAGGGCGACAATTAAGGCACTAAATCCCGCCGACACATGAATCACCAACCCCCCGGCCAAATCAATTACGCCTGCCGAACCTAAATTGGCTAGCCAGCCATCCGCAGCCCATACCCAGTGACACAAGGGGCAATAAATCAACAAAAACCATAATGAGATAAACAGGCAGTACCCCTTGAAATATACTCGTTCCGCTAATGCACCGCTAATCAGAGCGGGCGTAATAATGGCGAATTTCCCCTGGAACATTGCCAGAACATATTCCGGCACTCCGTTTGTTATCGTGTTGTCAATCCCCTGCAATAGGAAGTAACCATTGTTCCAGCCAATATATCCGCCCAGGATGTTCTTGCCAAACGCGAGTGAATAGCCGCATACGACCCAAAGTACGCCGATGATGGCCATCGCTACGAAACTGTGCATCATGGTACCTAATACATTTTTCGTTCGTACCAATCCGCCGTAAAACATTGCCAATCCCGGCACCATCAGCAGTACCAATGCCGTCGATGTCAACATCCACGCCGTCGTGCCGGAATCTACAACTTCTCCTTCTCCTGCCCAAACAAAAGCCGGCGCAGAGTATGTCGCTAGTAACGCTATTAGCACTAAACCGAATCTACATCTTTTCATAATACCTGCCCTGAATCCTGATTGCCTACATTGTGTTTTTGGTTCCAGATGCGGAAATGAAAAAATTGCGACTCGGCTGTATCAGACGTGCTGATACGCCGTTCGAATGCTGGAAAAGCATACCACTCTTTATTCCCGCCACAGGAACTACCAATAAATTCTGAATTCAGGCGTGAGCAATTACAATGCCAGACTAAATAAACAAGCGTAAACTCATTCTGAAAAAAGACATACGTGCATGCGCACATTTCCTCTCAGCGTTAAAATAAACGACAATTACGTCACAAATTATAAATATCCGACAATGTTGTCGCTTATTTTTCTAGCTTAAATTCAACAATCCATACCCATGTTCGCCGTGCAGGCAGTGGTCCATCCCGGCCATCTCATTATCCTGTTTCATACGGAAACCAAACAGTTTTTCCACTACGACTACCAAAATCAGGGTTACAATGGCAGAGTACGCTATACTGACCACAACCCCCTGGACCTGATACCATAACTGCGTGGCAAAACCATGTTCCGGGACTTCTCGTAACAGGAACGCTAATCCGATGGCGCCTACAATGCCGGCTATCCCGTGGATTCCAAATACATCAAGTGCGTCATCATAACCGAGCTTGTTTTTAACCTGGATAGCACAATAACAACAACAGGCAGCCACTGCTCCGAGAATCACGGCGCCGTAGGGCATGACATCTCCGGCGGCCGGTGTAATCGCCACCAATCCGGCTAAAATCCCTGATACCAAACCCAAACTCGTTGCCTTACGCAAATGAAATCCTTCGATCAGTATCCAGGTCAACGCTCCTGTGGCAGCGGCAGTCTGAGTTACGGTCAATGCCTGGGCCGTTTGGAAGCCGCTGGCCACCGAACTGCCGGCATTAAATCCGAACCAGCCCACCCACAATAATCCTGCCCCCATCAGCGTCATGACCAGATTATTCGGATGCATAGCCGTTTGCGGATACCCACGTCTCGATCCCAGATATAAAGCCGTCATTAGGCCGGCTATCCCCGACGAAATGTGTATCACGGTTCCACCTGCAAAGTCGATGGCTTTACCGGTCAGAAAACCACCGCCCCAGACCCAGTGGGCCAGGGGGTTATACACCAACAGACTCCACAAGGCGATGAAAATGCAATAGCCGCGAAAACGCACCCGTTCGGCAAAGGCGCCGGCTATTAGGGCGGGTGTGATAATGGCAAATTTACCCTGAAACATGGCAAATACCAAGGTAGGGATTACCATATCATGGCCATTGACTGTAATGGCAAAATGAGCGCCATCCCCATGATCGATGCCATTGAGAAAAAAGTACTGCCAGTCCCAACCGATCCAGCCGAAACTCTTTCCAAACGTCATCGCATAACCACATACGACCCAAAGCACGCCGATAATCGCCATCGCCGCAAAACTGTGCATCATGGTGCCTAAGACATTTTTCGTCCGCACCAGCCCCCCGTAAAACATCGCCAAACCCGGAACCATCAATAGCACTAATGCCGTTGATGTCAACATCCAGGCCGTCGTCCCCGTATCGACCGAAACGCCATCCGCTGCTTGCACAGTCTGGGGAAATGCCCCTATACTCAGAACGAGTACAATACTTACCACCCAAATTGTCCTGCTCATCGTCGCTTTCCTTTTGTTCGCTTAATTCCAGTATCACTACCTGCATTAAGCATTCACGCTGAGCAATTTATGTGCCAATTCCTGTTTATTTTCTTAACTTGTCAAAGAGCAATAAGTTAGCGATATTTATTCCTTGATGTACTCATCAGGAAATACACTACAATATTGTCACAATGTCGTTATTTGTTACAAATATGTAGTTTATTTTGCATCGAACTTCGATCCTGCGAAGTCCGATGCGTGTGCAAATCTAGTGGAAGAATGGGCACATTACCCAATTGCTTCCTTCCCTTCGGCGCCGGTCCGAATACGTACGCAACGCTCCAGCGGCAAAACGAATATCTTTCCGTCGCCGATCGTATCCGTTTTAGCGCCCTCCACGATCGCATCAACCGTGGACTGGACGTAATCTTCATTCACCGCAATCTCCAGGCGGATTTTCTTGAGGAGGTTCACCTCCATATCCACCCCGCGGTAGGACTCGTGATATCCTTTCTGTGCTCCACATCCCAGCGAGTTCGTCACCGACATCTTAAATATCTCGTGTTTATATAGCGATTGTTTGACATCATTCAGTTTTTCCGGCTGTATATATGCGATTACCAGTTTCATGATTTAACCTCACTCTCGTATTGTTAATCCTAAAGGTTTGTATCTCCCGTTTCTTGTAATCTGTTGTTTACTGGGTGGTAAACACCTGGAATCCGGAATAGGCTTCCATACCATGCTCACCGATGTCCAATCCTTTCAGTTCCTCATCTGCACTTGTCCGTAACCCAATGGTAAATTTGAGTATTGTGAACAGAAGCAATCCTAAACCTAAAGCCCAGACAAACGCCACTCCCACTCCCAGCAACTGAACCATAAATTGGTGCAGGCCGCCGTGGTAAAATAAGCCGCCGTCGAGATTAAACAATCCACATGCCAAAGTTCCCCAGGCGCCGCATACTCCATGCACGCTGACCGCCCCGACGGGGTCGTCAACCTTAAGGATGCTGTCTATGAAAATAACGCTTAAGACCACCAGGACGCCGGCAATCAGTCCGATGAGGATCGCTCCTGCCGGTGATACCGTCGCACAGCCGGCGGTAATAGCAACTAATCCTGCCAATGCCCCGTTCAAAGTCATCGAACCATCAGGTTTCTTGAACAAGATCCATGAAGTTATCATCGCGGCAATGGCTCCTGCCGCCGCCGCCAGGTTGGTCGTGACGGCAATTCGCCCGATCGAACCGTCACCGGTGGTCGTGCTGCCCGGATTAAATCCGAACCATCCGAACCACAATATAAATACTCCCAACGCCGCTAACGGGATATTGTGGCCGGGTATAGCCCGCGGTTTACCATCTGGACCGTACTTGCCCAGACGCGGACCTAGCATAATCGCGCCCGACAGGGCCAGCCAGCCGCCAATCGAGTGCACTACCGTCGAACCGGCAAAATCGCAAAAACCTTTTGCTTCCAACCAACCCGTCCCGGTTTCACCCAGTAACAGTGATCCCCACGCCCACTTGCCGAAGAAAGGATAAATAAGCGCCGAGATGATAAAACTATATACCAAGTATGACACGAAGCGCGTTCGTTCCGCCATCGCACCGGAAACGATCGTTGCCGCCGTGGCGGCGAAGACCGTCTGGAACATTAAAAAAGTAAAATTCCAGTCGTTGCTTGCCGGATCCGTACCGCTCAGACCGAACAAACTCGTGCCAATAAAACTGCCCTTGCTCACACCGAACATGATGCCAAAACCAATCAGGAAAAAAGCGATAGAACCCATCGAAAAATCCATCAGATTTTTCATAAGAATATTCACGGCGTTTTTGGCCCGTGTAAAACCGGCCTCTACCATGGCGAAACCCGCCTGCATAAAAAACACCAGAAACGCCGCCACGCATGTCCAAACCACATTTATATTATTCTGCAAGGTACTTTGCAATGTTTCGATTTCACTGGGTGTTTTTTCTGCTTCCTGGCCGAAAACATAACTTGTACTTACGCACAAAAGTATCAGCCCGAGCATTAACATTTTAAGTAATCGACTTTTCATAATTTCATTCCTTCCCGTTGCCTACAAAATTTCATTTCTGGCCCATGTCTGACTCGAAATTGTTTCCTTTCATGATTACGTTCTTTGCGCGCAGTCCGTCCGTACAGACAAGCCAGATTCAGAAATACTTGTCAGAACGACACTTAGGACTACGTTTACCTCGGGGTGGGATTTCACTCCTCCCACCCCGGCATCAATACGAACCTATATTAGAAACTCATACTCACACTCAATCCGCCCCAGAAATCGTCATCAGGATTCACACTATCATCCATGGAGATCTGATAATTAATAAACGGCGTCAAACTGACCGGTCCCACCTCAAAGCTGGTCGATATCCCCAGGGTTGCATGACTCCAGTCGTGATCGGCGGCGAACAAACCATCGTTGTAATTCACATCCGCTGATAGACTGAGCACCTGTTCGGTATTGGGAATCGTGAAATCGTACCCTAATCCCAATGTGTGTATCCCCCCGGCTACATCGAAGCCCAGCTCCGAATCCGCAGGCCATAATTTCGCACCATGGTAACTCGGCACCAGGGCGCTATCGCCTATCTTGATAAGATTCGGCAACGCCACACTCACTCCCACCTCATGCGTATCCGGTACAAACCGGGAATTCACTCGTGGAAAATCGTAGTATATATAGTTGACTCCCAGGTCCACCGCATATATTTCTTCTTCGAAAAACGTCGTACTATAGGCAACCGAGTAATCCAGTTCCTTTAATACTTCATTGCCGCTGCCGATCGGGAACGAACCCCAGACATTGACGCTGAATCCTGTATTAAAGATATCCCAGTTGATACTTGGCTGGTAGGCGCCATGGTCGTCGAACACATCATAACCATACCATAGGTACTTCGTTACCAGAGTCATGTCGGCCGTAATTCCCAGGCTCTTTGATTTTTCCGTTTCCTGAGACCAGCTTGTGTTCAAGGTTGTCATTACCAATAGAAATCCCATGATACCAACCATCCACTTCCTACCAGTGCTTCGCATTACTATGCTCCTTATAAAAAAACTTACCTCTCGTGGCTGTCACTCTGCAGCCGCTCCATTATCAATACAGACAGCTTACCTAAACAAATACCGTGCCAAAAAATGTGAAAAACCTTAAGTCTTTGCTAAATATAGAATTATAGAAATTCCACCACCGTATCAATCTACTTAAATAATTACATTATTGTTATTCAAATTGTTGTATATTACATTATTGTAACTTACTTTAACTTTACTCAGAATTATGCGTAAGAAATATCTTTATCGAAATACAAATGATTGCCTTATCATAGGACCGTAGAAACTTCGCTAAATTTCTATACAGCGGCAATTAAAAAATGTATGATATAAACGAGTATGCGTTTGAGTGATTTCAAAAAATGGTGTAGCTTGAATTTCTTTAATCGACAAATCACTCTACCAGAAAGGATTTTCAGGATAACGAGTCTTGAGATTATAAGCGTAAGCTAAACAATGACAAATGCTTACGGGCCTGTAGCTCAGCGGTTAGA
>CAZNQT010000313.1:0-6102 GCA_964574885.1 uncultured Pirellulales bacterium | reverse complement strand
GGGTATTGGGCTCCACCACGTAATCGGCAGTTCCAACTATCGTGCTTTGAGTTGAGTGGGACAATGGATCGGAAAGCGCTTTCGCGGCTGAGGTGGCTTCAGAAGTAAACTGAACGAGTTCCTTACCCCCCACGAAACTATACGAACCGTCGAAACCAACCTTGACGCCCCCGGTCAGGTAATAATTATGGTATTCGCTGACTAGTATTTTTCCCCATCCCAGAACATAATCATTTTTATCCGTAGTATCGTCGAGATATTGCAGTTTCATATTCGCCGAGCCCAACTCGACCCCGCCCCACAAAGGGATAACTTCGGGAATCTTCACCGTACCCTTTCCGGCGGCGTTGATATCCGTCGTCTCGAACGCTTCGCTATAGGAGATAAATAAGGACGCGTCGGCGGTAATCAGGCCCTGCAGGACGTCCAGATCGGCGCTGGCGCTGAAGGCGTCATGTTCCCAGTCAAGCTCAGCGTTGACATTACCCTGCACCAGACCGCTGACGATTTCCACGTAACCGTGCCCGGTAAGATGATTTTCATCGATATCCGCGGAAAGGTCGAGCCCCACCAATACGCCTTCCACCTTATCTCCCAGGCCCAGCCAGTCCGGCAGAGGCACCGTGATGGTTGGACCGGCGGTTAGCCCCACGCTGCCGCCAAAGCTCACCGGCTGCGGAGGGTTTTCATATTCCGACAAATGATCCACGTGCCCTATGATGCGTTGCAGAAATGCCCCCGTAGCCCCTAAGGGTTTATTGATATTATCCGCTTCCAGTTCCACGAAATTGATATCGCCGTTGATAAAATGAATTTTACCGCCCACCGCGATGCCGGTCGGCAGTGTTATTTTCGCTTCGCATTCGGTGATGTAATTGTCCTGATCGTCTTTTTTCATGCCCAGCAGGGCCTTATTGATTTCCCATTGACCCGGTACGATCACCACGTCCTCCACCGACAGCGTCCCGTACCAATCCACACCTCCCAGTCGGGTCACTTCGATATAGCTGTCGTCGCCGGTAAAGTCGGCCGTTGCGTTATAAAAATAAGGCAGACTGACGCTCCCACGAAACCGCAGCGCCGCCGGTTTGGCCTCCGGTTCGGTGACTTCCGCGATGTATTCAATGGACATATCCTTGGCGATCATTTTGAGTTCACCGCCGAACATGAAAATTTCCAAATCCGGCAGCGTAAATTTCCCCCCCGAAAGCGACACGCCCGCCGTCGGTGAGATAATCAGCTTATGAGGATCGGCGATGGAGAATTCCGAACCGCCCATATCGTCAGGCAGCTTGACGCTGCCCTGGAGTTCCAATTGCGTATCCGCTACCGTTTTCCCCTCCGGGATCGCAAACTCGATTTTCGTAAGTTTGATCTCCGTGCCCGCCACCGTAAACTCGTTCGGAAGCTCTCCCGCCGCGTCGGTCAGCGTCGAAGTGACCATGCTCCCCACGTCGAAGCTGAAATCGCCTTCGAACAGCGTCGTTGGCTGCCCCCAGATTTCCGTCATCACCATGCCGTTGAGGCTGATTACATTTCCATCGAAACCGACGTCCCCGTTAATTTCGACGACCGGCGTAAACGGCTCACCGTCCGGAGGCTTCAGGCCCAGACCGAAACTGCCCGTGTATTGAAATTGTTTTTTCTCCGCGTCCCACACAAACGCATCGTTCGATACATTGACATACAACGGCGCTATGTCGGGGAAGGATACGAAACTCTCCGTTTCCGCCGTATTCTGCTCGCCCGAATCGTTCGTAAAACTTGACTCCACGAACGTAACCTCGACCGGACCGGCGCTGAAACTGCCTTCAATCTCGTAACGATAGGTATCATCCCCGACCAGGGTTGGTTTGCCCTTGACGCTGACTCCTTCTCCCCCGGCGCCCTCGAATGCGATCTCATCTCCGTTGATCGTACTCAACTGGGTGCGCTGAAACATAACGTCGATATACCCGTTCTGGTTCAATTCCTGCGTGTCGATATCCTCATTCGGCGGCGGATATACCAGATCCGCTATCGGCGCCGTCGCCGGCGCATCGATGGTAAATACCTGCGTGCTCGCTTCGTTTTCGACATAGGCCGAATCGTAAAAACTGCCCGCGATGAAATTCACCGTTACCCGCCCGGGGACAATCGGATTCTCTGTCGTCGGGGTCAGTCGGTAGCGGTAAAGGTTGTCGGTGTCATAAACGTAAGTGCCGCTCCCGTTGTGAAGCAGTTCTCGACCGTCATCGTAGGTCAGCGTGAATTCGGGTTCACTATCCGTCGTGCCGAGGATGTATTGATCCGGATTATTACTGGTGTAGCGGAAATAGAGGTATCGATTCATTAAATAATCAAAATGTTCGATGGCCACGTGGCCGTTGTTCGGGGGATCTGACAGTTCGACCGTCGGCGGAAACGTCTCGATGTCCACATCGAATGTGCCCAGATACGTCTCCGGCGTCTCCCGATAATAAGCATCTTTGTATTTGCCCGCTTTGACATAGACCTGATAGGTCCCGTTGTCTTGCGGATCCCACTCATAACCCGGCGAGTGAATTTTATATTCGACCACTTTTTCGGAGCGATCATTCGTCTCCGACAGAACTTCCACACTGGTAGAGGATATGGATATTTCACTGCCGTCCGGACCGAGAATCTTCAAATCGGAGGTATTGTAACCACCGTAGATCCGAATTGCATCGGTCGCCTTGACGACGATGCTGGTATAGCTCTCGCCCCAGTCATCCGTCGTCACATTATCCACCGACACCAGTTCCACCTGTGGCGGCGAACTGTCGTTCTGCGTAAACGTCACCTGGTCATAAATGGGATCATTCGGGCAATACACTCGGCCCATCGATGACGATACTACATATTCACCCAGGCCATAAGGCAAATCCATCGGAGGATTGCCGGAAACCGTACTCACCCATTTCGATTGAAATCCGCTACTCTCCCCCGGTTGCACCTGCGGTATGTAGAAACTGCCCATACTCCGACGCACGCCGGGCTGATCTTCTTTATAAATAGTCATTCCCACGTAGCAGATGGCCAGATTTTCGGCATCCCCCGTATTATGAAATTCATATTGCACTTCGTACATGCCCCCCACTTCGATGCTGGCCGGCACGATATTGAAATAATCGAACACCAGCTCCGCGCTCAGCAGCACTCGATTCTCCAGCATCTCTAAAGTCAGATCCCCTCCCTCGCCCGACCGATTTATAGACCTCATCCCTCTCCTTTTGGTTCCTCGCCTGACTCGCCCTTTCATCTCGCCCTCCTCGTAAGGTTTGCAGAACAATTGTAGTACGTGAACCGCCTTATTCCCATGAACTCCTCATCCGCAAAATGCGCGAAACCACGCCCTCCTGAGATAGCACCTAAATCCAGATATATACTTAACTTTTATTTTACCGGAAATTAGACGTGTTTGTCAACCCATTATTTACCTCCCCCAATGTCTAAGATTCTATTTTACATAGTGTTATGCCGAATTTGCTTTCGTGGTTGCATCAAAACCTAATATTTTACTTATTTTACCTATTTTCCCTAGGCCCAAAACTCTAACTGAAATTTTTCTTGTGAATTCCCTGTCGCCTTAGTAAAATAAGTGCGGACATAAGTAGTCGTTCAGAAATTGTTCTGTAGTATTGGCTTGTCCCTTTACTTGGAAGGAGGATGTCTCATGGCGTTTTCCCGCGGCTTTGTAGTTACACTGTATCTTATCACTTTGAGTTTATGTGTTTCAACTGTCAGAGCAGATGTGATCTATGTGGATGACGATGGTGCCGCTAGTGGGGACGGTACGAGTTGGAATACGGCTTACCGATGTTTACAGGATGCTCTTACTTCCGCGGGCAGCGGTGATGAAATTCGAGTTGCCCAGGGAAGGTATCAGCCAGACCAGACCGAAGCGAATCCCGGGGGTACCGGTGATCGGACCGCTTCATTTCAAATTGAAAATGGAGAACAAATTTATGGCGGTTATGCGGGAGTTGGGACAATAGATCCTAATGCTCGAATGACGGAATTGTATATAACAATATTATCGGGTGATCTCGATAACAATGATGCTCTTGTGGCTGATCCCTCTTTGTTAAGTAACGATCCCAATCGAAATGAGAATTCTTTACATGTACTATTCATGGATGATGCCGGTTCAACCACCTTATTAGACGGTTGTCTGATTACTGGGGGACATGCAAATGGGACAGTCATGGATGATGACAAACGTGGCGGAGCCGCCTTGGTAAACAACTCTGATATCACGTTTCAACATTGTACGTTTATCGCAAATTATGCTGAGCAGCAAGGAGGAGGGGTATATAACCGAGGACAATTTTCTCCTGAATATATCTCTTGTACGTTCGATACCAATCAAGCGGGTTCGGGGGGCGGGATGTTTAATCTGCATTTGTCCCGACCGCGGATCCAGGATTGTCGGTTCCGAAATAATCATGCCGGAACCGCCGGAGGAATGGATAACGCCAATGATTCTCTGCCGATGATTCAGGGGTGCACTTTTGAAAATAATACCGCGGCGGATAATGGAGGCGGATTGCGTGTCGAGGGCGCCAAGGCTGTCATTAGTAATTGTACCTTTATTCTGAATGATGCGGTAAACGGAGGGGGAGGAATCAATTTTGCCAACGGCGGAACCGGTATTATCGATAATTGTTGCTTTAGGAATAATGTCGCGGGGAGTGGGGGGGCAATCCGGAATTTAAATAATTGCACGCCCGACATTCGAAATTGCCTGTTTGAAGAAAACTCATCCAACTGGGCGGGCGGTGCGATCTATAATGTGAGTAGTAGCAATCCATCAATATCGGGTTGTACGTTTCGACGGAATCAATCCGGTGCCGATGGGGGCGCCATCTATAATGACAACAGTAGTCCGGTCGTCAGAGAGTGTCTCTTTGTCCAGAATTATGCCCCCAGTCAGTGCGCCGGAATGCTGAGCGTCCATAATTGTTATCCGAACGTCACGAACTGTATGTTTGAGTACAATTACGCCGGGGGATATAGTGGCGCCTTGGAATTCAGCGACGAATGCCAGGCGACGGTTTCCAATTGCACGGTATTCAATAATTCCGCCAGTCACGGCGGCGGCATCCGGTGCAGTACAAATTCAAATGTGTTTTTGAATTATTGCATATTCTGGAATAACCAGGCAAGCATGGACGGCGATGAGATTTTCACTGAGAATAACAGCAAATGCGATGTGCGCCTTTCGAATGTTAAAAACAGCGGCGGCAGTTCCAATTGGAGTTTAACCTATGCCGAAGACCGAGGCGGAAATATTGACGCCGATCCTTTGTTTGCTGCCTCCGGTTCGGTGGCCGACGACCAGGGCACTCCCGATCCCACCGATGATGTATGGCTGGAAGGGGACTACCATCTCCTCTCCGAAGGAGGACGCTGGAATACGGATCGTTTACTCTGGGTGCAAGACAATCAAACCAGTCCTTGCGTGGCAAATGTGAATATGGGACGATATGGTGCCACCTTCGAAGCCAGTAAACTGTATGAAGGCGGCGATGTTTGTTTGCAAATTCTGGACGTGGACTCTAATCGTGATTGTATCATTGATCTGCTCGACTTCATGAATCTCGCTTCTCATTGGCTGGAAGATCATCGACGGCCCTGACTCGCTATATACCTTCGAAACAATTTGTTAGATAGTAGAGTGGGCTTGTAGCCCACGCCTTTAAAGCCCCCTCTGTCAAGAAGGGGACGAATATCCTGTGTCTTCCAATTGTCAAAGAAGCCCCAGGCGTCAACGCAGCCGGCTGCCATGCTCACGTCCGCTTAGGTATGGTTTTAAAAGCCGTGAACTTATACAACCGTAAGTTTCAGCACTTGCTTGGTTCCCGGCGTGATTTTCACCCGATCCGCGATCCGCATTCCTGTCACCCAGACGATTCCCTTATCGTCGCAGACCAACCCGATCCGCTTGCGATACTCGATTGGCACTTTGGCATCCGTGAAAAAGTCCCCCAGCGTCTTCTCCCCCGTAGCCCCCAAGGGCACGAACCGATCCCCCTGACGCCACGTCCGCAGCCGCAACGCCCCCGCCACCTTCCCCTCGTCGATCATTTCCTCCCGCCC
>CAZNQT010000312.1:0-6108 GCA_964574885.1 uncultured Pirellulales bacterium | reverse complement strand
GTATATCGTACTCAAAGAGCCTACGGTCCCGATAAAGCCATCGATGATGATCCCTCCACCCGCTGGGCCACCGATGCCGGCGTCCACCAGGCCTGGCTCGAAATCGATCTCGGCAAAGTCCAAACCTTCAACCGCGCCCGCATCCGCGAAGCCTTTGGCCGCGCGCAAAATTTCCAACTGCAATATCAAAAAGACAATCAATGGATCACCTTCTTGACCGACAAGAAAATTGGGGACGACTGGTCAAAAACCTTTAAACCCGTTACCGCCCGATACGTTCGCCTGAATATCCTCCAGGCCAACGATGGCCCCACCATCTACGAATTCCAACTGTTCGCCCCAAAAGCAAAGTTACCTTGAAGGGGCAAGATAATAGTAGGGAGCGGGAATCATGAAAAATAGAAAATGTAACTTCGTTTTCGCAATTATTGTGGTAATAACGATAAATTACTCTCCCTCTTTTGCTCAAAAAAATAAAAAGGACTATCTTACCTCGCCTCGTGTTACGGGGTTATGCTCCTCCTTCTTCAAAAATTTCCAAACCTACGACGTAATTCTCAAACCCGAAAAAAACGAACCGGAATGGTGGGCCGGCGCCTCTTCTGTTGTTAGGGATGAAAAAGGAATTTTCTATCTCGCCTGCCGCATGCGTAGTCCCCAGTCCCCCCGCGGCTTGCGTGGCTACGAAATCCGTATCCTGCGCAGCACCGATGGCATCCATTTTGAACTCATCAATACGATCAAACGAGAAGAGATCCCCATTCCCGGTTTCGAACGCCCCGCCCTGTTGCTCGACCCCCAAACAAAAAAATTCAAACTCTACGTCTGCGGCCCCTGGAAATCCGGTCCCTGGGGCATCATAAAGCTCGATGATGTGGACGACCTTACTACAATCAATCCTTCCTCTGCCAAACCGGTCATCCTGCCCTTTCCCAAATCCTACGAACGAGACATCATGATTAAAGAGTATAAGGATCCGGTGATTATGTACGTCGATGGCGTTTATCACTGCTATGTCATCGGCATTATCCGTCGCACCGAACGCATTTACCACTTTATCAGCAGCGATGGCGAGTCTTGGACGCCCGTCGGCAATCCCTACGAATCCATCATGGACCTGACCGGTTGGCACGACTTCTATGTTCGTCCCGCCTCCATTCTACCCCTCGACGTCGGCTATCTCTTTCTCTACGAAGGTTCTACCGTTAGTTGGTACGATCCCGTCTATAACATCGCCACAGGTTTGGCCTTTACCTTTGACCTGAATCACCTCACTGATCTGACGCCGAATTCACCCCAGCTTATCAGTTCCACCCCCGGCAAACACTTTGCCACCTTTCGTTATTCTTGTTGGTTGCCGGTCCAAAACGAAATCTGGATCTATGCCGAAATCGCCTGCCCCAACGGCGCCTTCGAACTCCGACTCTTCCGCATCCCGCGCCGGACCCTGACGGAACACGTCGATAGACTCCTGACAATGAATTTACAAAATATAGTTCCGGAACTAATCGCTCCCTATTTCCAACCGCCCAATGAATTCGCAAACGACTACGGTAAATACAAATCTCCTCTCATTTTTAATGACGGCAGAAAAGTCAAAACGCCCGCCGACTGGCAAAAACGGCGACGGGAAATTCTTCGAACCTGGACGCAATATCTGGGTGATTGGCCGCCTCTGATCCAAAAACCGAATATCGAATATCTCGAAAAGTCGCACCGGGAAAATTTCACCCAGCACAAAATCCGGCTCGAAATAGCACCGAAACAACAATCCGTCGATGGTTATCTCTTGATCCCCGATGGTGAGGGGCCGTTCCCCGCTGTCGTAGTGGTTTACTATGACGCCGAAACCGCCGTCGGTTTAGGCAAGGAATATCGCGACTTCGCCTATCAACTCGCCAAACGTGGCTTCGTCGCTTTATCCATCGGCACCCCGGATTTCTGCAATCTCAAGGCGCCCTATCGACCCAAGCTCGAACGCCACACCGATCAAGTTCCGCTCCAGCCTCTCTCCGCCCTTGCCTATGTTGCCGCCAATTGTTATAACGCCCTGGCCACTCTCCCTCAGGTCGATCCGAAACGTATCGGCATTACCGGCCATTCCTACGGCGGCAAATGGGCCATGTTCGCCGCCTGCCTCTATGACAAATTTGCCTGTGCCGTTTTCTCCGATCCCGGCATCGTCTTCGATGAAAACCGACCCAACGTGAATTACTGGGAGCCCTGGTATCTAGGCTACGAAACCGATAAGCAGCGCAAACGCGGTATCCCCACTGCCGACAATCCCCGAACCGGCGCCTATAAACTTCTTATCGAAAAAGGACACGATCTGCACGAACTTCATGCTTTAATGGCCCCCCGACCGTTCCTTGTCTCCGGTGGCGCCGAAGATACTCCTTATCGCTGGCAGGCGCTGAATCACTCCCTCGCCGTCAACCACATCTTAGGCCTATCCAACCGCGTCGCCATGACCAACCGAAAAACCCACGCCCCCAATCCCGTATCCAACGAACAAATCTACCTCTTCTTCCAACATTTCCTCAAACTAAAAAAAGAGCACGTCTTTCCATGACATGCTCTTTGGCTTCGGCAATAGTTGAACTCGGACGTTACTGGATAGTGTTGTAAATATTCTTGACGGCCTTCTCGGCGTCTTTACGCACTTCCTTATCCGGATCGTTTAATTGCGCCCACTTCAAGTACGGCAGCGCCATTCGGTCGTGGATCTTTTGGAAACTTTCCGCTGCTTCCTCGCGAACTTTCGAGTTGGTATCATTGATCAGGGCGTCGATCAACGCCGCTGTGGTCTGGGTGCCGGGATATTTCTCCAGGGCGTCCGCCGCCTCTTCCCGCGACTTGGCGTCCCCGTATCGCAGTTCCTCCAGATATTGACCCAGCTTTTCATCGCCTTGGTTCATCGGCGGCATCTTCGGACTCACGTAAAGATTCTCTTCACCCACGGTTGCTCGGATCTGTTCCGCCGCGGCTTCCATCGCCTTTTTCGTATCCCCCAGCGGTTCCGCCGCCGCCGCTCGCAACAGCGCCTCGTACGCCGTCGGATCCCCGATCTGCCCCAGACTGTTCGCCGCCGCGGCTCGTACCTCCGCGCCGCCGTCGTTGATCAATGCATCGAGCAGTGCCGCTACCGCGGAGATATTCTTGTATTGACTCAACTGTTGCGCCGCCTGCTCTCGCTCCTCGAGGGAACCTCGCATCAGATCGTCGATCAGTTTCTCCTGCGCCGTCTGACGTACGGGAGTTTCCGTGTACGTCACCGTCGGTGACGACGGTACGCCGGTCTGTTCTACTATCACCTGAGGCGCCGGTGTTACCACTCGAACCACCGGCGGATAGGCAAAGTAATCGTAATAATAGGGATCGTAATAATACGTCGGATAATACGAACTTCCGTAAATCCGTACCACCGGTCGGTAATAATAGTAGTGACCGTAGTGGTAACGGTACCATGGATAACCAAAACTCAAATGGGTGTAAAAATGAACTCTATCTCCGCGGTAACGATGATATTGTATCCGGGGGCGACCAACCACGCGCGTGGTGTAACGATGGACCCGCTCCGTCGGACTCCGAAACATCCCGCGGGGATTGCGAACCACGTGTGGCCCGTTGTAATTGTACAAACCACGAACCGAACTGCTTGATCGGCTGGACAGTGACCGGCTCGACGGCGACCGACTCGAACGCACCACTCGGGTTGACGGTGAAGACGGACGCGATGTGGATCGCGACGATGCACTCCGACTCATGGAGAGTCGGCTGGTACGACCTGTATTCGGATTGACGCTGCGAGTGGACCTGCTTATACTGGGCCGGGAGCTGATACTCGGCCTCGAAACGCTCCGACTCGAACGAACACTCGATCTCGAACTGATACTCGGCCTCGATACACTCCGACTCGAACGGACACTCGAGCGCAAACTAAAACTACGGCTCGACCCCATGCTCCGGGAACTTACACTTCGACTCGGACTGGAGCTACGAAACGACATCGAACGAGAACCAGAACTGCGTGATGAAACCGAACGAGATCCGGAACTCCGTGAAGAAACCGACCGCGAACCGCCTCCACCCCTCGATACCCGGCCTCGGGCTTCTAAAAGGGTTGTCGGAATCGCGATAAGTACCGCTGCGACAATGGCTAACAAATATTTCTTTTTCATAGCACACCTCCCTGATCTCACTAAAAACCTCTTTAATATTATATCATAGTACGCTATATATTACGACACGTTTTAAGACCGTAAGTTAAATGCGATTTTTTAGAAACCGGTACATGTTGCAAACTCCTGTAAATTAAAGACTTACAGTATTTGCCTCCGTGGGGCAAACGTTGAACTTTTTCAGCATAGGAAATAGAGTATAGCTTCCATGACGGAATTGGCTATTTTTATTCTTCTGCTACTTGTAATCCTGGGCGGTTGGCTGATGGTTCGCATTTATCGACGCCGACGACTTCTCGCCACCCTCGCCTACCGACTGGGATTCAGATTCTCTGCCCATTACGATCCCGCTCTGACCGGAAGACTGGCCGGTTTATACCTTATGCAGCAGGGGCATGCGCGACGCGCCTACAACAGTATCAAAGGCCGACGGGAGGATCTCGAATTCATCGCCTTCGACTTTAACTATGAAATCGGTTTAGGAAAGGGCCGTAGCAGTAACCAGGCCTCGATCGTTCTATGGAAGGCAAATCGGCCCCTTCCTTCGATCGTGGCCCTGCGCGAAAACTCGTTTCACCCTCTCGGAAAATTCGCCCCGTTTGTCTCTCTGACTACCCGAAATCCCAACCTGGATCGGTCTTTTACCTTATACTCTGATTTTCCCGAAAAAGCCCATGAAGTTCTGACGGACGATCTGCTGCGGTTACTCCTCCATTGTCAATTCGCCAATTGGGAGTTCAATGACCGCTATATCGTCTTATTTGCGGATCGTTTCCTCTCCGCCCGCCAACTCCACCGCCTCATCCAACGCGGACTCCAAATCGCCAATCTCCTCTCCGAAGAAAAAAACGCATAATGTTTCCTAATGTCATTCTTGCGAAAGCGGGAATCCATGGGGGGTGGCATGCTCAAGTACTCTTGAGCATGAGTATTGTAGGGTATGCTGTGTATACCATAAACGTAGAGGTGATCCCATGTGGTCGCCCGTTGGGTGGCAGCCTCCAGCGAGTTTGCAAGCTCGCCGTTTGTGGTTTGTCCGCATTCGATAATTTTCTTTACCTTTCTACTTAAATACTACAACGCTACATAGCACTTCGAAAAGCTAACACAGAAAAAGCCCTGAAAGGGCTATATAATATAGCCCAGGCCAAACGGATGCTCCACCTTCTCTTTGCGTCGTTGAAAAATCGCCTGGGCGTTCGCCTCTTCGTAGCGCATTTCCAATTTCTCTCGCACGGCTTCATACTCCAAACGCGTCACCTTGCGACTGCTTCGCATTCGGTCAGCAGGTCCTGGATACGTTCGTCGAGCTGCGCCAGGGCTTTTTGCGTGCGAGAATGCTGATTACTGCACGATTTCAATGGGGATGGCGGGTAGGACGCCCATCGAATAGCGTCGTTTTTGTTTGGCGAGTTTCCCGTTTTTCTGTTTCGGGTAATATTCCCGGAACGCTTCGACAATCAGATTGTCCGTAAAGCCGGTGGGCATCGAATCTTTTTGGGCATTGAGTTGAAAGGCCAGGCCTTCGGGTACCACCTTTACATTATGCAGGGATACGCCTTCGGGCGGTTCTCGGAGAACCAACCGCAATTCCTGTAACACCGCTCGTTTCCGGGTTTTTAATTTCACCTGGGTCGAACCGCCCGCCGGAATGCGAACGGGTTTTTCGCCGGCCAGGACCACGGGAGGTACGCGCCAGCGGAGTTTTTTAACCGCTACCAGGAGTTCCTGCGACGGTACCAAGTGTCGATAGAGGAACGCCTGCATGGTATCGTCGGCGGCCAGCGCGGGACGACGGATGATTTGATCCCTGGTTTCGACGCGGCCTTCCAGTTGCAGGGCGATCGGTTTGGCAGGCGCTTTAGCCGGAGCGGTCAGAGTAAAGCGAACCTGATCGCGACCGCGGGGAATCTGCGCGCCTTGCAGG
>CAZNQT010000311.1:0-6138 GCA_964574885.1 uncultured Pirellulales bacterium | reverse complement strand
TACCGGAACCCAATCCGGTTCTTTATTGTGATTGCCGTCGGAGGTAACCTGAACCCACCGGCCGCTTAAGTCGCTGATACAGATATTCCAGCCCGGCGCCATGCCCCCTACCTGTTCTTCTCCTTTCGGTCCGTAGCTGAACGCGATATACTTACCGTCCGGCGAAAAATCTGAGTGATATACTTCGTGTTCCTTATCACAGTGGACTATCTTGCGTACGTTTTTTACCTGGGGAGTGGATTGAGTATCGTCGAAGTCAGCCACACAAAGATCCCAGTCGCTTCTACCCCAGGCGATCCGTTTACCGTCCCAGGAAAAATCCGGCCGGCAACCGGTTACCCCAAACCGCGTTAAATCATATACTTTATTCCCATTAAACTCGAATACTAGAATCGCATGTTTGTAACCCATCCCTCCGTGTACGGTAGCTGCGAACCACTTGCCGTCCGGCGAACTGCCGATATTATACAGATGATGCAGTTTCTCATTGGGATGCTTACGATGTTTGCCGGTTTGAATATCGTAAAAAAACAATCCCTTTGTAGCATAATCTTTGATCGTATATCGCTCGAATTCGCCTTTCAGATAGGCGATCGTCTTCCCGTCGAAACACCAGCAGCATTGCCGGGCATTGTCCGCCACCTTGATTCGGTTCGACCCGTCGAGGTTCATGTAATATACATTGCGGACTTTCCCCTGAGCGGTTTTTTCATCCGCAACAAAACAGATTTTCGTCCCGTCCGGAGAGGCATGCGGATACATCTCATCCACCTCGGGCGTCCGCGTAAGATTCATCGTATCCGAGCCATCCGCCCTTACGATTTGTAGTTCCCAGTTCTCCTTGCCGTTCGTCTTTCGATAAGTCTCATAAACAATCTTAAAAGGGATCGATTTCAGATCTATCGCCGATCTTGCCGAAGGCTGAGACTCCTGTGGCATGGGGCGGTTCGAGGGGGTTTGGGATAACAGTGGATTCGCCGTCCCTAGGATTCCTAGAAAAACGGTTAGCGACCGAAAACAAATTCTATACGACCTGTTTGGTCCGGGAACGCTCTTTGCCATCTTGTCCCTCCATTTTCAATGGGTTGTTGGGTTAAATTCTACTTTGCCTTAATGGCATGCCTTACAATGCCATGGTATTTTATCAGATAATACGTTAAATAAAAGCAATTTCCCTCGTTCTGAAATTATTACGCTAGAGCAATTTATCACAAATCAACTTCCCGGTTCCCCTTGTAATCCTCTATTTTTAACCGTATAATATTTCTTTTAAAAGTTACTGATAGCTGGAGATGTGTATAAGAAATATAAACCGAATCGTATATACCTGAAGAGGAATTATCATGCGTATTGCAATTCAAAAATTACCGGGGCCGGGGAGGCGGATATGTGTCACAGGCTGGCTGCTGCTTTGGTTCCTGCCATTCTATTCCTGTCATCCTACCTTGGCGGCTTCGGCTGAATCCCCAGCCAAACAAGAACAAGCTCCTGAAAAAGTCAGGAAAAAAAGTCAGGTGAAAATCGCCACTATCGGCCCGCGCTCGATCTCAGTGGACTCGTCCATGCCTCCTCAAAAAGTCGTGGATAAAGTGATTGCTCATTGGCGCGGTCGATTCGCCCAGGTCCTCCCGGATAAACCCGACCTGATTGTCGTCCCGGAGGCCTGCGATCGACCCGCGGGATTGTCGCAGGAAAAACTGCTGGAATACTATAAAGTCCGTAAAGATCAGGTGCAGAATTTCTTTGCCCAGGTCGCCCGCCAAAATCACTGTTATATGGTCTATTCCGCCTATCGCCTGATGCCCGACGGCTCGAAACGTAATTCCAGCGTCCTGATCGACCGACGGGGAAACGTCGTCGGCATCTATAATAAAAACCATCCGACCATAGGAGAAATAGAAAAAGGAGTTAAATGCGGTCGGGAGGCGCCGGTCTTTGAAACGGATTTTGGCCGCGTCGCCTTTGCCATCTGTTTCGATCTGAATTTCGATGAACTGCGCTTACAATACGCCCGGGTTAAGCCGGATCTCATTATCTTCTCCTCCATGTATCACGGCGGATTGATGCAGGCCTACTGGGCTTATTCCTGCCGAGCCCATTTCGTCGGCGCCATCGCGAGTTTGCCCTGCGAAATCCGTAATCCGCTGGGCCAGGTTGTTGGATCAAACACCAATTATTTCGATTACGCCGTCGCTGCCATCAATCTGGATTGCGCTCTGGCGCATCTGGATTATAACTGGTCCAGGCTGCGTAAATTGAAAGAGAAATACGGACCGAAAGTCAGAATTACCGATCCCGGCTTTCTGGGCTCCGTTCTGATTACCAGTGAGCATGAGAAAATCACCGTGCACGAAATGGTCAAAGAGTTTAACATAGAATTGCTGGATGATTATTTCGCCCGGGCCTTACAATGGCATCATAAACCGGATAACATCGAGTAAATAAATTCCGGGTTGATGGGTGGCATGCCTACATCTTGAAATGGTTTAGGTAGTGTTATCTGAGCGAGCATGAATGCCACGGTCATCTTGACCGTGAGAATAAGAAACGAAGGAGCATATTATGAAATCGATGAATCGCCGACAGTTTATCAAAGGGTCCATCGGTGCCGCTTCCCTGGCGGCCATTTCTACCTCGAAGGTTCGCGGCGCCAACGAAAAAATCATTTTCGGCGTCATGGGAATCGGCGGCCGAGGCACTTTCCTGGCGGACATCTTCTCACAACGGAAGGATGTCGAAATCGCCTACCTGTGCGATCCCAATACCCGAAGGTTCGCCCGCGCCCGCGAAGTGGTCGAAGAAAATCAGGATCGCCGCCCCAAAGTCCTGCAGGATTTCCGCAAAATGTTAGAGGATAAAAACGTGGACGTTATGATCAACGCCACACCGGATCACTGGCACGGCCTCGGATCGATCATGGCCTGCCAGGCCGGCAAGGATGTCTATGTCGAAAAACCCATGGTGCATAACATCTTCGAAGGCCGGAAATTGATCGAAGCTTCCCAAAAATACAAGCGCGTCGTCCAGGTCGGTATGCAGTCCCGCAGCGCCGCTTATACCCAAAAAGCCAGAGACTACATCCAGTCCGGCAAATTAGGCAAGGTACATCTCGTCCGCGTCTATAACATGATGAAACATCCCTTCCGCAAAAAGGGTCCCGACCAACCGGTGCCCTCCGGCTTCGATTATGACTTATGGTGCGGTCCGGCGCCGAAAGTCCCCTACAATCCCAGCCGATCCTGGCTTAATATGTTCGACTACAGTTGCGGACCCATCCCCGGCGACGCCGTCCATCAGATCGATCTCGCCCGGTTCATCTTAGGCGATCCGCCCGCGCCGAAGACCGTCTCGCACTCCGGCGGCATCTACGTTCTCAAGGACGGTCGCGATACCCCCGACACCCAGATGGCCGCCTTCGAGTACGATGATTGTACCTTTATGCTCGAAGCCGCTCTCTGGATGCCCTATATGCAAAAAACGCCCGGCAGCATTCGCGTCTCCGACAAGTTTCCCAACTTCCCCTTCAGCAGCACGAAGGTGGAATTTTTCGGCGCCGAAGGTTTTATGTATTATGGCCGACACGGCGGCGGCTTCCAGGTCTATAATAACAACAGCGAAATGATTCATTCCGAATATGGCCGCCCGGGCGACGCCGAACACGCCGAAAACTTCATCCAGTGTATCCGGAATAGAAAACCGGCCCACGCCAACGCCGAAGTCGGGCATGATTCCGTTTTACTTTGTCACCTGGCCAATATCTCGTATCGCGTCGGTAACAAACAACTCGAATTCGACCGCCAAAAAGAAAGATTTACCAACTGTGACGAAGCCAATCACTACATCAAACGCCAATACCGCGAACCCTTTACCGTCCCCGACCAGGTGTAATATAGCATTGCTATAATGTGGCACCGCCGCCCTCGGCGGTGTTTCGCAGGGGCGACCCTATGTGGTCGCCCTTAAAGGAATAACTTGAAACTTGAAACGTTGAATCTGAAACATTGATCTCGGAGGAATTGAATGTTACGAAACATCCTGTTCTCTTTAGCTTTCATTCTCTTCGCTGACGCCCTCGCTTCCGCCCAATGGGTCTCACTTGAGAATTTGGATATCAAAGAAGAAGCCACTGAATTAGCCGGTCCCCGGATTGTCATGGAATACAACCTGAACGATAAAACCATTACCTCGGATCATCCCGTGTACGTCTTTGTTCGGCACAGTACCGATTTCGGAAAAACCTGGAATCTGCTCCCCTCGAAGAATCTGCGCGGCAACGGCTTTGACATCGTGGAAACGCCCGGTCTCAAGAAAATCATCTGGTGGGGCGCCGGTGAAACCAGTTTCTCGCAATTCGAACAAGCGGAATTCAAGGTCCTGGGCATTCGGATGTGTCGGGTGCCCGCAGGCGCCTTTGTGATGAAAAGCATCCCCGGCCAGGGACGCGACGAAGCCCAGGTGCAAAAACCGGCCACTGAACTGCCCGAATTTTACCTCGCCAAATGCGAAACCACTATCGGTATGTATGTGGATTATCTCAACGAAGTCGGCGGCGAAGGAATGGGCTGGAATCGCAGAATGGCCAATCCCAAACGCTGCGGTATCAATAGGCTCGATAACGGTAAATATGAAGTCATAGAGGGTCGCGCTAATTATCCTGTAAATTACGTCTCCTGGTATGATGCCGTCTCCTTCTTGCAATGGTGCGGTTTGCGACTACCCACCGAGGCGGAATTCGAAAAAGCCTTCCGTGGCGGTGCATTCCTTGATGGCGACAAGACAGCCAAAATAAAAAATCCCCATCCCCAACGCCGTTACCCCTGGGGCGATGAAACTCCTGACGCGGACGGCGTTTTCCGATGCAATTTCGACGGTCCCGACGATGGCTTCGAATACACCGCCCCGGTAGGCAGCTTCCCCAAATTCAACAGCCCGTATGACATTTGCGATCTTGCTGGAAATATCGCCGAATGGACCCTCGACTGGTACACGACTTCCTTCCACGTTGGTTTGGATGGATTTCGTTTGGCGCGTGGCGGTTCCTGGATGGCCGCACCCGTCGCCTGCGACGCCATCACCGGCGCCACCCAATTGCCCCTAAAGGAAAGCAGCATCATGGGCTTCCGCGCCGCCCGTGATTCTCAGTGAACGGAACAGAATGATATAAAACCGTAAGCAGTAAATTACAAACGATTTAGGTAAATTGTTCCACGTGGAACATTGTGCCAATTTGCGTTTCACATCATCCGGGCTTGTTTAGCTGTTACGTTTGGGAATGGGTAGATGTAATTCCCTGAGCACGACTTGCATATCCTCCCAGACGCGGCGGCGCGAATCCTGTGTATAGTTCCGCAGCAGATAGGCGGGATGATACGTGGCAACCAGTTTAATCGGCTCGTGCATAGGCGAAGGATAGAATTGGTGAATATGTCCGCGGAGTCGGCCAATGGCCTCGGTGGATTCCAATAAGGTACGGGCGGCGTGGGCGCCTAGAGCGACAATAATTTCCGGCTGAATGATGTCCAACTGCTCGTAGAGGTAATCGACGCAGGCCACAATTTCCGAGACCTGTGGATCGCGATTGCCCGGCGGGCGGGATTTCAGGATATTGCCAATATATACCTCTTCTCGCTTGAGTCCCATCGCTTCAATAATTTTCGTAAGCAGTTGACCGGCACGACCCACGAAAGGACGGCCCTGAGCGTCTTCATCGGCGCCCGGCGCCTCGCCCACAAATACGATCCGGGCGTCGGGATTACCTTCGCCCGGTACGCCGTTTGTGCGTGTTTTGTGTAAAGGACATTTGGTGCACTCGCGGACGCGCTTGGCCAGGGCATCGAGTTTTTTCTGTTTGTCCGCTGCCGTTTTCGGATCGGATTGTTTTGACATAGTTTCGACTTTTTCCTGCGGGATTTCGATGGGTTTGGCAGTCAGATCCGGCGGCGACATAGGCAGCCACCGACCGCCCAGAAATAGATCCGTTTCCAGTTGATTCCTCAGCGTGCGAATAATCGTTTGTTGGCTCGGTACTGGGTTCGTCATGCAATTATCTTGGATAATATCCCCGGAGAATGCAAGGGGGAAATCCGTAAGAACATCACCTTAGTCGAAAATTTTGCGGTAGGCGTGGCAATAGGGGAC
>CAZNQT010000310.1:0-6141 GCA_964574885.1 uncultured Pirellulales bacterium | reverse complement strand
TGTCGGCCTATTTTTGGCCGCTTCTACTTCTCCAAAAATTGTCTAAAAATCACTAAATGAAAAGGATATTTAACTCGATAGGGATTATATATAAGTGAATAATAGAGCCGATTTAAGATACAAGATATTTATTCGTAACCCATATATAGAATAATTTATAACGTAATACCCGGGCAAATAAAGTTATATGTTTTCAGCAGATTTGTGGGATTATCATAACCACCCCCTGTAAAGCTAAAATGATATGGGCCGATAACGTATGGTCCAGGCTCCGGCGATAGCGCCGACAGAAAAAGTCCTACGGATTGAAAACTCATGCCGATTAAAACCATATTATATCTGACCGGATTTCTGTTTTGCTGCGTCGGCGCTTTAGTGGCGCCCTTGTGGGGAGTCGTCGGAAACGTTCTTTACTACATAATGGGAACGGGCTGGTGGACCGCCCCTATCCGTCACTGGGAGATCCGATACTCTTATACCCTCATCCTGGCAACCGCCATCGGCACAGCGCTAAACTGGCGCAAACTCCGTTTCGGCAAAACCATCCTGGTAAAGCAGGAAAAACTGGTTCTGTTGTTTTTGGCCATCGTCTGGCTCTCGACGGTGTTCAGCGAAACCACCACCTCCGCAACGTATCTCTTTGTCGATCATCCTTCTGTCAAGATGTTAAAATACGTCATTTTCGCGTTTCTAATGACACATATCGTGACTCAAATACGAGGTCTTAATGTGCTATTCTGGATCATGATTTTTGGAACGCTGCATCTGGGGATTCGTGCTTACCAGACGCCTCTCAGTGTCTTTATCGCCGGTCGTTTAGAGAATGTGGGGGGGCGGATTTTCAGGCGTCCAATGACCTGGCGGTATTTTTAGCCGTGATGATACCCATTGTTGGAATTAAATTTTTAAAAGCACATTGGCCAGGTAAAATTGTATGTGCCGTCTGCGGCGTCTTTGCCCTAAATGCCATCGTTCTTACTCGTAGTCGTACTGGATTGCTCGGCCTCATCGCCGGCGGCTTTATTCTGGCAATAATGATTCCTAAGAGACATCGCAGCAAAATTATCGCTTGTGTGATAATCGCCGCCGTCGGATTTTTCTCTTTGATGGATACTCGATTCACCACTCGCAGTAAAACCATTCTGCAAGGCACCGAAACCCATGACGAGTCCGCGCTGAGCCGTTTGGAGATCTGGAAGAGCGGCTACAAGATGATAAAGGATCACCCCTTCGGCGTTGGTGCCGGTAACTTCATGCAATATATTGGGCGCTATTCAGAGCAGTTTAAGGGCAGGGACGCTCATAATACCTACGTGCGGTGTGCCGCCGAAATGGGCTTGCCTGGCTTTGCCTTGCTGCTATTCCTGATAGCGAATGCCGTCGTAATGCTGCGAAAGATCCAACACAGAATTGTCCAATTGCCGCAGGAGAAACGAACCGAATACCAAATGGTCGGCAGTGCTCTGGCCGCCTCTCTGGGCGTCTTTGTAGTTTGTGGATTTACCGGTACCATGCTCTATATAGAAGCCTTTTGGTGGTGGCTCTTACTGCCGGTATGTCTGCAACGATGCCTGGATAACCAACTGGCACAGATTGCGGTAACCGAAAAAGACAGCGAAACCCAAAATCTCACCTTGAAACAGTCAGAGTAAAAGCACTCGACAGTGATAATCAAAACGTGACTAACTCCTGCGAAGACATTCATATCCCGCACGTCGTACCCGGAATGGCGCCGGGGGGAATGGAATTGTCTCTGGCGCGTGTCATTACCGAATTGAGCGGGAGCGGTATGCGTCATTCGATCGCCTGTCTCAAGGGTGAGGCAGAAATCGCCGATCGGCTTACTCCGCAGACGGAAATATATTGTTTTCACTCCACGCCCAATGAGCTGCAATTACCGATCCGTCTGGCGAAACTGATCCGTCGCGTTCGTCCGAGTGTGATTCATGCCCGGAACTGGGGCGCTTGGCCCGACGTTGCCTTGGCTCGCTATGCGAGTTGGCCGTTGATTCCGTTGATTTTCAGCTTTCACGGCGTTGGCGAGGCCGGATATATGCCGCTGCGTCGTCGGCTGGCGTCAAGAGTTCTGGTGAAATTAACCACCTGCCTTTTTGCCGTAAGCGAGAACACCAAACAAATGCTAATCGCCCACTGGGGTTGGCCGGAGAATAACGTTTTGGTGATTCCTAATGGCGTGGATACTCAGCGTTTCCAGCCAGCGGAACAAAATTCTCATCATACTCGCGTCGTCGTGGGCACCGTAGGGAGCCTGCGTCCCGTAAAAAATCAATCTCTGTTGGTCCGCGCCTGTGCACGACTGGCCGCGGAGGGAACCGATCTGGAATTGCGGATTGCCGGCGAGGGGCCGGAAAGGGCTCAACTGCTTCATATTGCCGAATCCCTGAATTTCACCGAGCAACTTACGCTCTGCGGACAGGTGAGTGATATACCGGATTTCCTGCGTAATCTTGATATTTTTGTTCTTTCCAGCGACAGCGAGGCCCATCCCAACGCTTTATTAGAGGCCCTGGCTTGCGGCGTTCCTTGTGTGGGCACGCGCGTAGGCAGTGTCGCCGAGGTGCTCGATGAGGGTCGTTATGGACAAATCGTCGAGCCGGGAAATCTGGAGGATATGACGCAGACAATTCATTCGTTGATCTGTAATAGCGATTTGCAGAGCCAATTGCGTTCAGCAGGCAGGCAACGAGTTTGCGACAAGTACAGTATGGAACGTATGGCTGGGGCGTACAGGGAGTTATACGAACGTCTATCGCTCAAGAGAAGATAACGTGACCAAACCTCGAGTATTAATGTTGGGGCCGCTGGGCTCTGTTACCGGCGGGATGGCTGTCGTAACCGACAATCTTCGTGACAGTAAGCTGCAACAGACGACGCAGCTTACGGTTATGAACAACGGCAAAACGACGCCCGTAGATCGTCCGTTCTGGCACGGCCTGGCTGCTCAGATCATGCTTCTGTATCATGTATATCAAACGATCCAGCGGCAGCGAGCGCAAATTGTTCACTTTCAAACCTGCGCCCTGTTTTCGTTCTGGCGCGATATTGTGCATATGATCCTGGCGCGGTGGCTGCGCTGCCGGGTAATCTGGCACCTGCACGACGGCACCTTCCTGAAATTTCTTTCCCAGGGAAATCCGTTCAAACGGGCCGTAATTCGCTGGGCGTTGGCCAGGGGATCAGTGACGATCGTCTTAAGCGAAGGATCTCGAAACCAACTTCGCCCGCACGCCCCGCGAGTGGATTGGCGTGTGGTATCCAATGGAGTTCACATACCTTCCGCCGAGTCGAAACCGAAGAATGATTCGTTGCACTTTCTTTTTATAGGCAATTTGACTCGTCGCAAAGGCGCCTATGATCTAATCCAGGCAGCAGAACGGATGGCCCAGCGGGGACACGCTCTTGTCCTTCGACTGGCCGGCGGTGAAGTGGAACCCGGACAACGAGCGGAAATCGAAAAACGAATTGCAGAGTCGCCCTGTTCCGAGCAGATTACCCTGCTGGGAATCGTAACCGGCGTTGAGAAAGAAGAAGCCCTGGCGACGTCCGATTGCATGGTGCTGCCCAGTTATGCCGAGGGGCTGCCGATGGTATTATTGGAAGGGATGGCTTATGGTTTGCCGGTCATTGCAACGCGTATCGGTTCAATTCCGGAGGCCGTCAGTGAAGGAGTCGAGGGATTTTTGATCGAACCTGGCGATGTCAACGGCCTAGCTGATTTTATGATGCGGTTAGCGACGGATAAAGAACTTCGAATCCGCATGGGCCGGGCAGCACGACAGAGGGTGGAGAAGGAATTTAGCCTGGATTGTATGGCCGATAAAATCCTGGCGCTATATAATGAAGTATTACAGGTACATTGATGGCTATGGGTGGTATATTTAGCGGATAGCGTATAGCGGATAGGAAGATAGATTCTTCGCTTCGCTCAGAATGACGAATAACTAAATTCGAATGACGAAACAATGACGAATACCGAAGGACGAAACCGTGTGCAGGTTATCTTTCCCGAAAAATCTTATTCGTTAAAATCCGCCGATCGCCGCCGGCGGGTCCTGGTTCTGGCAGGCAACAGCCAGGTGGGATTATGGGTGGTGCGCAGTCTGGGTCGGTCCGGCTTGACGGTGTTTACCGTTTGCAGCGACCGCAACGGCTTATCCGCTCATAGCCGGTTTTCCCGCGGCACCTGGTCCCTAACTGTAGGACCGAGAGATCCACAATTTGTCGAGGAGATCGAACATCTCGCCCGTGAACTCGACGTAGCGTCCATTATTCCCATCGATGAAGGTCATCATCAGGCCCTGATTCATAGCCGGGCGCAGTTCGAACCGGATATCCATATTTTCAGCCCGCAGGCGGAATGGTTTCAAAAGGCGATAGACAAAGACTACATGCATCACCTCTGCCTGGAATTGGGGATTCCGGTCGCCCGTAGCACTACCCTTGACAAACTGATGGACGACAGCCAAGACGTTTCCCTGCGGTTTCCTCTCGTGTTGCGTACCCGCAACCAGACTCTACCGGAAGGAGGCAAGCGAACCCCCTGGAAGGCGGCCTATGCCCGGGATGCTGCGCAACTGCAAGATTTATATACCAGCGTGGCCAGTATCGCGTCGAATGTGCTGGTGCAGGAATATCATGCGGGCGTCGAAGATCATATCCAGATTTTAATGCATCGCGGCGAACCTTTCATGATAGGCGAATACATAGGGGAACATCACATGCCTCTGGCGGGGGGGGTCACGGTTCAGCGGATTACCTGTACGCATGAACGGTTACAAAGAGATGCCGTCCGTCTGTTGCAGGCCATCCAATGGGAGGGTATCGCAGCGGTACAGTATCATTATGATACGGATACCGACGAGTATATTTTTCTGGAGATCAATCCGCGCTTTTGCGGCGGTTTGCCGACGGTGATCCTGGCGGGTTTCAATGCACCATTTCTATTGTGGCAGAGCCATTTTGAACCGGAACGCATGCAAAAGGTCCATTATCAATTGGGATTCCGGTCGCGGATTCTGGGAGGTGATGCGAACTGGATGCTGGGTATGATGCGGGGAGACGAATTGCCGCCGGGGCAGAAACGGTTGAGCAAACTATCGGCAGCAGGTCGATTTTTGTGGAACTGTCTGCCGTGGACGAAAGATGACGTATTTTGGCTAAGAGACTTGAAGCCGAGTTGGATTGATTTTCGGATGATGCTAAAGCGTTCTAAAAAAAATTGATTATTCAAGTCCCGACTATGAGGGAGGGATTCGAAAGGAATGACAAATGACGAAACCCGAATTTCGAAACAATGACGAATTTATGAATGACGAAACGATGATTCCCGGGCGGGCGACATACCTACGCCCTCCGGAGGCGGATTTAGACATAGATGGCTTATCCGCATGGCTAAGCTGTGCGTAGGCATGCTACCCTATCGTTTTGACCATTTGAATTTAGGTCATTTGAATTTGTTTCGGATTTCGATATTCGTATTTCGGATTTATCAAAGAATGGATTTTCGATATACTTATTAATAGTAATGGCGGATTAAGAATGAAACCGGGTGTGTATATAACGTTCGATGTCGAATGCAGTATGGGTGGGGCGTGGGACGAAGAAGGATTGCGTCCGGTGCCTCCCCAGCGGGCGGTGATGGGCCGGTACGGGAATAAGGAATACGGTCTGGGGCTCATTACCGATATCTTGCGGAAGTATGATCTGGCGGGGACGTTTTTTCTGGAAGCTTTTATGGCCGAGCAGGGATATCCGTCAGAAGGTGAGTCGATTAGCCAGTATCTCCTGGACCGAAGTCAGGACGTGCAACTGCATATCCATCCGGTGTGTAAATATTACGACCTGAAACAGAAGGGGAAGGACTATATTGCTTCCGATTTGATAGATGATTTGCCGGCAGAGGAACAATACCGACTACTGGAAGAGGGCGCCCGGAGGATTCAATCCTGGGCGGGTCGGCCGACCGTTGCGTTTCGATCGGGAAACATGTCGTCGTCAGAGGAGTTTTTAAAGCAACTCTCTGCCGTGGGGATCAAGATCGACAGTAGTTACGGCTTATCGTTCGTGGGAGGGCGATGCAAATTCAATTCGGAGGAACTCTATAATGGCTCGCGCTGGTAC
>CAZNQT010000309.1:0-6150 GCA_964574885.1 uncultured Pirellulales bacterium | reverse complement strand
TTGATCAGGTAGAGACCGATCTTGTTCAATTCGGGTTCGACGTTCTTGCGGATCGACTCGAGGAAGCTTTCGCGATCCTGGTTGATCTGCTCGATGGTTAGCGAGGCGACGGTCAGACGGAGTTGTCCGAAGATGATTTCCTTGGCCATCTCCTCGATCTCCCGTGGCGGGAGGCGCAGCAGGCGTTCCGCCGCGTTATTCATCGTAGCCGTGTCTGTGCTGATACCCACGGTAAAGGTACTCGGTACGTTGATACGGATATTCTGCATCGACAGGGCGTTCTGCAAAGGAATGCCGATTGTCATGGGCGTCAGGCTCAGATACGAATAATTCTGAACCAGAGGCCAGACCAATGCAGCGCCGCCATGAATACACCGGGCAGATTCCCCTTTCCCCACCTTACCATATACCACCAGGATTCTATCCGACGGACAGCGCTTATAGCGCGACGCCAGGAAGAAAATGGTAAACGCTATAATTACAATAATCGCTACAACAACAATTGCCCACAAGTTCTCAAATGCTAACATGTTTTGAAAAGCATTCATCATAGTCTGCCTCCAATCTTTTGGCTTGCTTTATCTGTTATTTCATTCATCCCATTCCCACATATAATAAACAACAACCATCCAAACCACCTGTTTCCTCTACGCGTAGTAATTAGTCCATATCTTTTTCATACAAGAAATTTACATTGATCAAATTCAATCCTACTTCATGCAATTTATTTTTTACATTTTCCTCGATCGTTTCTAAACTACTTTTTTGACTCTCCCTTTGCGGCGGTTCCATTTTTTGTAATTGGCCTATGATAATATCTTCCGCCGCCATTTGCACTTCTGATTCCGGTACTCGCAGAAATCGTACCGCCGCTTTTTTCATAAGCTCCTCTTCGGTGCCAAATCCTACTGTAAATGTTCCTGTTAGCCCATCTTTCCTATCGGGCCAGGCTTTTCTAAGTAAAATCTTTACTCGAATGGGGGCCAAACTCAGATACGTATAATTCTGAATCAAAGGCCAGACAAATAAACCTCCACCATGAATACATATGGCTGATTCATTCTGGCCTACTCTGCCATATAAAACCAGTATTCTATCCGATGGGCAACGTTTATACCTGGATGCCAGGAATATGATCGTAAATAAAATATTCAGAATCAATGCCACAACAACCCAAATCCAGATGTTGCTAAGGTTGGCTGCAAGTATTGTATCCAATCCCGACATATTACATCCTATCTAACTAGTAGAGATTCTTCGCTGCGTTCAGAATGACGACGTTATGCTTGTCCGTGTCCGTTTTCGATCTTTTGGACGACGAGGATATTGCCATCCACAACGCGGTTGACGCGGACTCGTTCGCCGGTCTTGATATCGTGACCGTTTTCGGTGCGGGCGTCCCAGATTTTCAAGTGGTTCTGCACCCGTACCCGTGCTTTGCCGGTACCGTCGGCGGGAATATTCAGATAGACGTCGCCCTCGGCGCCGACGGCGTTCTGCATGTGGATATTTCCGCTGGATTGCAGTCGTCCGGCTTTTTTAAAAAGGAATTTCATGATCCAGACGACTATGACACCCCCAGCCAATGCGGCAGCCAGGGAACGCAGTTCATCTTGTCCGCTTTGGCGCATCATGGCCAGACCGACCAGGCCAAACATCATGAAGAAAGCCGTCAGACCTTGAAAGGAGAGTAATTTAAAACTTAAGTCCGGTCCGGCATCGTCGATATGCGTTGCTGAAGCGTCATGGACATCAGTACCTGCCACGTCGTGCATATCCCCACCGCCTGCGGCGTCCATATCCCCGTGAAAATCCATGCCCCCGGCATCCATATCGCCATGGAAATCCAAACCTCCGGCGTCGGCGTCGAAGTCGGTGTCGCCGCCGCCAACGAACATCATGATCAGCCGGAATAAAAATAACGAACCGCCAACCAGGGCGCAGCCCAGAAAAAATACTTCCATAGCGCCCCAGCCCTATAAACTGATTGCGAGAACTTCACTACACATTTCGATGATCCTCCGACGAGCACACCCGCGCTCATTGTATCGTTTGCCGCCAAATTCGCAAGCACTCAAATCCAAACCAAAGAAATTTTGTTATATCTCTTTAATTTACAAGTACTTACTGTTCTTTTAGTCGCAGAATTAGCGTCGAAATTACAAAAAATCCGCCGAGTATAAGGTAATTATTTATAAACTCTTTATGCCAATAAGTTTGAAAATAGAATTTTTTATTTGTGATTTCTTCGCCAAGGACTAGAATGCCGTTGATGTTATTCTAAAATCAAATACATCTGAACCGTTTTGCCGCCTGGGTAGAAAACCCTCATGGCCGACAACGTATATGGATCTGTTGCCTATGGATTTTGCCATTCTAGCTTCTACTCAGGGTTATATAGCTCTCATACTTATGCTGTTAGTTTCCGTTGCGCTGGTGGCAGCGATTCTGGTATTCAGTTATATGCTGGGACCCGGTCGGCAGGGCCCGGTGAAAAGCATCCCCTATGAATCCGGCGTGGACCCGATTGGCACGGCCCGATCGCGTTTTCATGCCCGGTTTTATCTGTTGGCGGTCCTTTTCCTGCTTTTCGACGTGGAATTGATTTTTTTCTATCCCTTTGCGGTGCTGTTTCACGAGACCCGCAGCGGATTGTTCCTGGTGGAGATATTCATTTTTTCCGCGATATTACTCGTCGCGTTTGTGTATGCTTGGCGGAAAAAAGTGTTCGACTGGCGTTGACAACTATGAGTATAGGATTAGAGACCCGGTTACCAAGTTTTATAGGCACCCGGCTGGACAAGCTGGTGGGCTGGTGCCGTCAGTATTCGATTTGGCCGGTCCCGTATGCGACGGCCTGCTGCGGTATCGAATTGATGGCTTCGGCGTGCAGCCGTTTTGATATCGCCCGGTTCGGCTCCGAGGCCCTGCGGTTTTCGCCCCGCCAGGCAGACCTCCTGCTCGTGGCGGGTCGCGTTTCGGTCAAGATGCTGCCCGTTGTGCAGCGGTTCTATCTGCAAATGACCGAACCCAAATGGATCATGAGTATGGGCGCCTGCTGCAGCACCGGGGGAGTGTTTAATACGTATGCGGTCGTGCAGGGGATCGATCAGTTTTTACCGGTGGACGTGTATCTGCCGGGCTGCCCACCGCGCCCGGAACAGATTCTCGAAGGAATTATGACCATCCAGAAGTTCTGCCGCGAGGGCCAGAAGGATATCCCCCGGCCCCTGGGCGTGGTCATCCCGCCGAGACGTGTAGCCCCGCCCGAGGACCTGAAACCCTGTCCAAAAGACTGGGAGAAACCTCCCGTAGTGAGTGGATAACGAACTCCGGGTGTACCGGGAGCTTAACTCTATAAGAGTGCCACAGTCGTCTCGGCCGTGCTGGATTAACGAAAGGTGAATAACGTAAGACACGGCTAAAACGACCGTGGCACACATTCGGGTGTTACCTTAAACGAATTGCTATTATGAGTACGGACCATCCGACAGTACAACAGCTACAAGAGAAATTCGGCGCGCAGCATATTGCCGCGGAAGAGTTCGCCGGGATGGTAACGGTTACGGCGCCGAAATCGATCCTGCTGGAAGTCATGCAGTTTCTGCACGATGAACCGGAATGCGATTACGCCCAGTTGACGGACGTGATCGGCATCGACTACCAGGGGTATCCGAAACCGTCGCCTCGCTTCGCCCTGGTGTATCCGCTACTGAGTCTCAATCACCATCGACGTCTGGTAATCAAAATCCTGCTGGAAGAACCGGACCTGACCGTACCGAGCCTGACCGGGATATACGCCAGTGCCGAATGGGCCGAGCGCGAAGCGGCCGAAATGTTCGGTTTCGTCTTCGAGGGACATCCGGATCCCCGCCGATTGTTATTGTGCGATCTGTTCGAAGGAGAGCATCCGTTACGGAAAGACTATCCCCTGCACGGCAAAGGCGAACGAGATCGTTTCGAAAAGATCACCCGTGAGAACGCATAGAAGCCCCCTCCGCAAGGAGGGGGATACATAAAGACATAATATGCAATCATTATCCCCCGCCTGACGGCGGGGGCTTAATGAGCAGTAACTGGATTGATATGACGCAAACGAAAGTGGCAATTGAGAAAATCGCTCGACCGGTTCAACTCGATCGTGAGCCCGGTAGTCCGGACCATTGGGTATTGAATTTCGGTCCGCAGCACCCGGCGACGCACACCACCATTCGTCTGGTGCTGCAACTGGACGGCGAGCGGATTCTCAACGTCACGCCGCACATCGGGTATCTGCATAGCGGTTTCGAAAAACTGGCCGAGCACCATACCTACGACCAATACGTTACCGTGACGGATCGCATGAATTATATTTCGCCCATGGCGAACAACATCGCCTGGCACGCCGCGGTGGAAAAACTGCTGGGCATTGAAATTACGCCGCGCTGTAAATACGTGCGTACCATCATCGCGGAGATGGCCCGTATCCAGGACCATCTGCTCTGTATCGCCGAAGCGGCCCTGGACGTCGGGGCCATGACGGTGTTCGTCCTGGCATTCAACGAACGGGAAATCATCATGGACCTCTTTGAGCAACTGTGCGGCGCCCGGTTTACCACCAGTTGGACGCGCGTCGGCGGCGCCATGAGCGATATTCCCGATGGATGGATCGAGGGCGTTCGTAAATGCTGTAAGGAGATCCCTCCCGCGCTCGAGGATTGCCGTGAGTTGTTGATCCGAAATCGTATCTTTATTGACCGCACGAAGAACGTAGCCGTTCTGTCGCGCGACGAAGCGATCAACTGCGGCTGGACCGGGCCCGTCGCCCGCGCCTCCGGCATCGAACGCGACCTGCGCAAGGATGAGCCGTACCTGGCCTACGCCGATCTGGATTTTAAGATCCCCCTCGCTCAGGGCGGCGATGCCTATTGCCGCTTTCTCGTTCGGCTGGAGGAGATGGAACAGAGTCTGAAGATTATGAGCCAGGCGGTGGAGAATATCCCGCCCGGCGATATCAACGTCAGCAGTGAAAGAAAAGTGTATCTGCCGGATAAATCGGAAGTCTATGGCAGCATTGAAGGTTTGATTCACCAGTTTGAAGATGTCATGGATAATCGCGGTTTTACTACTCCCATGGCGGAAGTCTATTCCGCTCAGGAATCGCCCAACGGAGAATTGGGATACTACATCGTGGCGGACGGCACGTTCCGGCCCTGGCGGGCAAAAACCCGCGGGCCGTCATTCGTCCATTTGTCGTCGGTCGCCCGGCTGCTCCGCGGCCATACGATTAGTGAAGTCGTCATTGCCCTGCCGGGCCTGAACATCATTGCCGCCGAATTGGATCGATAGAAATGGTTTGGGATGCGAAAAATAGATTAGAAACCACAGCCTTGGACGATAAATCCGTTCTGGCGAAAACGCTGCGCTCCGAGATCGAGGGTTTATTCAAAAAGTATCCAAACAAACGGGCGGTGCTGTTGCCTGCTTTACATAAAGTGCAAGGCGAACTGGGATACTTGAGCGATGTCGCCCTGGTGGAGATCGCCGAATTGCTGGAACTGGCGCCGGCCGAAGTGATGGATACCGCCACATTTTACGATATGTACATCCGACAGGAGCGCGGCCGACATCTGATCGGCGTTTGTGAGTCGCTTTCCTGTGAACTGTGTGGCTGCGAGGATCTCCTCCACGCCCTGAAAGAAAAACTCGGGATCGAACCGGGCCAAACTACCGAGGATAAAAAATTTACCCTCATCACCATGCAGTGCCTGGGCGCCTGCGATTTCGCCCCGGCCATGCTGATCGACGGAACCTTATATAAAACCGTGAGCGTTGCAGAACTTGATGAGATTCTGGCGAAAGTGAAAGACTAGATGAGTTTTGAACCCGTATTAACCCGCTTGGCTGAAGTGCCCAATATCCAGGATCTGAAGGTCTATGAGAAACAGGGCGGCTACGGCACGCTGGAGAAGCTCTTTGCCACGCCGCGCGAGACGCTGCTGGCGATGGTCAAGGACAGCGGTCTGCGGGGACGTGGCGGGGCCGGATTCCCGGCGGGCGTCAAATGGAGCTTCCTGCCTAAAGAACACCCGGGCCCGTTTTACCTGACGGTCAACTTTGATGAATCTGAGCCCGGTACCTTTAAAGACCGCTACCTCTGCGATATCAATC
>CAZNQT010000308.1:0-6150 GCA_964574885.1 uncultured Pirellulales bacterium | reverse complement strand
CGCGTGGACCGCGTGAATTACGACGACGAAACCCCCTGGCCGACGGCGCCGGACGACTCGGACAATTATGTACTCGAGCGCATTGATGAAAACGCATACGGCAATGACGTCATCAATTGGCAGGCCGATGCTCCTACGCCGGGACGGGCTAACGATAGTTAATAATAGAAATCTCATTCGGATACTTTGTGACCTACACGCTTGGGATTTTATCAATCGCTAAGCGATACATTGGTTTTTACTTGTGGAACTTCTGTTTTTGATTTAGTCTAAGTGCGCGCATTCGCTGAGCAGAGCGACCGTTTTGTTTATCCTGTATAGCAGAGGACGATAAAAATGCAAATAATGGAGAGTGCACCGGGAGCAAGGACCGTCATCAACGGTAAGGAAGTGGATTATTTCTGTGGTTGCGGCTACTTTGGCTTCCAGGGACGCAAGGAACTAATCGAGGCGGCCTGTCAGGCTGCCTGCAAATATGGATTGGGCAGCGCCACATCGCGAATGGGATGCGGAAATAATCCGGTTTTGCTCGAAGTGGAGAAGAACGCCGCGCAGTTCTTCGAATCGGAAGACGCCTTATACTACGTTTCCGGGTATTTGGGTAACTCGATCCTTCTGCAAGGGCTCTCGGACGACTACGACGTGATCTTCATCGACAGGGAATCCCACTACTCTGTTTTTGATGGCGCATCGGTAGCCAATAAACCGGTGTTCCCTTTTGTGCATCGGGATGCGGACGACCTCGAGGCGCAGCTTAAAAAACATCTTAAACCGAATCAGAGACCGTTAGTTATTTGCGACGGTGTCTTTGCGGTATCCGGACAGATTGCACCCGTCCCGGACTACCTCCGCGTACTCGAACCGTATGATCCGTTTATCGTCTGTGTGGACGACGCGCACGCCACCGGCGTGATAGGCGAGAAGGGACACGGCTGTTTCGAGTATCATGGCGTCTCCGATAACAGGCTATATGCTTCCGGAACGTTGAGCAAGGCCCTGGGAGGATACGGCGGGATTATTGCCGGGGACGCGGCGCTGAGAAAAAAAATAATGAGCAGGTCGCGGATGCCTTTTGCTTCCAGTGCTCCTCCAACACCCGTCGCTGCCGCTACCGCCAAAGCTCTGGAGATTCTGCAAAATCATCCGGAGTTGAGAAAGAAGCTCTGGGAGAACGTGGCCTATGCGAAAAGCGGTCTGCGGGCTCTCGGTTTCTCCCTTGACGATACGCCGGTACCCATCCTCTGCCTATCCTCCAAAACGGCCAAATTGGAGTCGCTTCCCCGGGAATTGCTCTCGCGTGGGATCGCCACTTCCCGCTGGTATGCCGGCGGTAAGGACTATTCCAGCGTTCCCCCGGAGGGAGCAGTCAGAATCGCCATCTTTGCCACTCACACTCAGGAGCAAATCGCCCGGCTGATTGATGAGATCGAGGCGTTAATCTAATCCTCTCCGGGTAGAAAATGAGTACGCATGGAAGTTTTTATAGCGGCATTTGGCGAAACGTTTATTGCAATGCTGGTGATCTTTATTATCATAATCACCGCGGGATTGTTGGTGCGACGACGGATCGTCATGGAGGATCAGATCCAGGGTTTAACACGAGTAACCGTCAATGTTTTTGCGCCGTGTCTGATTTTTACCAATATCGTGAAATCTTTTGATCCGGGAGTGCAGTCGTTCTGGTGGGTTCTGCCTCTTTCCTCACTTCTCATTGCGAGCGTCGGATTGCTTTGTGGCTATCTGGTATTTTTCCGAAGAGTCGCGATGAAAAAAAATATGTTAGCAATGTGTTCGCTGCAAAATGCCGGCTATCTGATTTTGCCCCTTGGGAAAGTTCTCTATCCGAATCAATTTGATGAATTTGCTTTGTATGTCTTCTTGTTTATCCCGGTTTTCAGTTTGATCTTATGGAGCTATGGAAAATATCTCTGCACCTCCGGTGAAACGGAACGTATCCATCTGCGAGCTTTGATCACCCCTCCGTTTCTGGCCTGCGTCGTATCGTTGGCGATAGTATTTCTGAATGTTAGTCAGTATTTCAACAATCGCGATCAATATTTCCTTCATGGAATCTTACGCGCCATGTATTTGCTGGGAGAGGCTACCGTGCCGCTGGCCAATTTCATCCTCGGGGCGATTTTAGGGACTATTTCCCTTCGGATACGCCCTTATCTGACGGACGCCATACGGGTCATTGGCGTCAAACTGTTCCTGATCCCTCTGCTGGTCTTAATGGTTCTACGATTCACACATTGGTTTTCAAGTAATGAATTACTGTGCGACTTTTTTATGATACAATCCGCCTCGCCGCCCTCCATGGGGCTGATCCTCCAGGTGAAAAATTACGGCGGCGATGTCCGGAAAGTGAGCAGCTTGATGCTGGTGTGTTATAGTCTCTGCGTGCTGACGTTGCCATTCTGGTTGGCGCTCTGGCATTGTATCCGGTAAGGACGTCCGCAAAGTATTGGCGTCACGCCTGACGGATTGACGAGAATCATCATTGTATTTGAAAGATCGCTTTTCCCGATGATTGTATTTCGAAGGTCATGGCGTTAATTTGTTTCACTGTGGCCGTTGATTCGGTCGTTGTAACTCGCTTGCCTTTACATTTTTCCGGTAGTGTTACTTCTGCTAGTACGTCATCGGGATTTTGTACTTCCAGCCGCCACTGTTGCGGATCCCAGGATATCCAGACGATCCCTTTGGGAGTATTCGTGTAGCCTTGTACATAGGGCAATCCCCCCGTGTGTGGTGCAATGCGTAGTCTCCCGCCGCCGGGTTTCGTAATTTGCACTCCCAGCAAGGTATCGTGCAGCCATAGTAGAGGTACCGATTGCCAGCCATGTGATCCGGTTTCATCTCTAGGTTGCGCGGTATTGACCTGGCCCGGTTCCAGATGTAAATCTTTTCGGCTGATCCAGTATTCCGGCAGCGGTCCCCCATAGGGACCTTGCAGTCGCAGCGGAGTGGAATTCCGCGGATGACCGGGCAGGTAGGAAGCATATCGTTCGAGCATATGTCGTACCGCTCGGTCGGTCAATCCAACGTGGGATAACGCTTTTAACGCTCGATAAAAATAGGTCGGATTATTCCACCGCGTTACCGCGGCAGGGGGTGAGCCATCCGGTTCCGGAAACGCATAATTCAACGTCGCCAGTGCCTCCTCCCGAGTTAAAAGATTGGTATATATTGCTACCGTTTGTCCCGCTTGGCTGTACCCTCGCGGGGCTTCGGGCTTCTGAGAATCATATAAATCGGCAACGTGTGCAGGAATCTCACCATTTGCCGGAACAATATGATATTTTCGATACGCCTCGGTCATTCTCTCTGCCATGACGGTCCATATCTTTGCCTGCTCCTCCTGCCCGATAGCATTCGCCATGTCCGCCGACCAGCGCAATCGTTCGATAATCCAGGGCGTGACAATCCCGCTGGACTGATGCGGTTTGCTCAATTTGACTCCCACCCGAATATCTGCGAAAATATGATTCGTGCGCCAAAGTCCTTCCTCATCCACCAATTTCAACACGGCCTGCCAATATTTTTGCAGTTGCGGCCAATAACGCTCAATCCACTTTGAATCCCCAGTCCACATATACTGATCGTACAAAGCTGCTACCCATTGAACGCTCCAGTCGTATCCGGCCGGGTACGCCGGGTAATTACTCGGTGCAAATGGATGCAAATTGCCGTCCTTGCCCTGGGCTTCCGCGTGCGTGCGGATCATGAACTCGCGTAGTTTGGTATCGTTAAACCAGCTTGCGGCGATCTTGGCCCGCAGCCGCGCATCTTCGATCCACTGTCCATCCTCGCGGCCGGGCGTATCTACATAGGAATCCGACATCGTTACTTCCGCATGAATCAGACAGAGTTTGATAATCTGGTCGATGCGCTCGTTACCGCAATGGAAACTACCCACGATTTCTATCGGATACTGACTTTTTACGATACCGACATCCTCAATGGAAACCTTGCCGTCCTCTATAAAATGAATGTGGAGAGTCAGCCAGCGCGCCGTTCGTTCATCCGGCAATTCGATACATTGCTTACCGATTCGAGTTTTATAGCGATCCGCATACCCCGGTCCGACCACGCCCTCCGGATTCAGCCAGCCGGTTAAATCTACCTGTTTCTCCCCGCTATAAAGCGAACGATAAATTTCCGCATAGCCGAAATCAATGAGAATACCTTCGGTGGCGTATTTTAGTTTTAGAAATGGATATCCATGAACGGGTTGATGAAAATCGAACGTAAGGTACTGCGTCTCACCGGCTTTACCTTGCATTACGGCAAGCCGGCCTTGTACTAAACGTCTAGCTTGACGATTAACTTTGGGTTGCGGCTTGCATTTGGCCAGGCGTATGCATTTTGCCATGGATAAGGGATCATCGGATATTGCCGGTTCGGATTCCACGACGCCTGCCGCCAGTACCGTGGCCGGTCGAACCGGATATTCTCGCTGACCCGGCGTCTCCACGTCGTTAGGTCTCGCAGGCCAGGGACCATCGGTAACCGCCGCCGCCGATTGCCAATTCGAATCATCAAATCTCGGATGATGAATTTCTGTGCCGATAATCTTATTGCCGTCAATAAGTATTGGATACCGAATCCGGTCATCCCCGATCACCCCATGGATTTGCTTATCGTGTCGTTGAAAGCCGGGAGCCACTTTCCACCGCCAGGTCGTATCCGTGTGAATCCAGGAACTGTCGAGGTACAATCCCGCGTGTCGATTGCCGGTCCGTTGGAATGTAATAATTTTCCCCCAATTATGATGCAGAACGACCACCACGTTTTTCCCGATTTTCAGATAAGGTGCCGCGTTGACCGTCTCAGCGGTAATTTTCTCCTCGTGATACCGCGCTACTTTCCGCCGCACGATCGTGCCGTTGATCCATAACCCACCGTTACTATCCGCCGCAAAATGCAACGTAGCGTCCTCTGGGATCGTATCCAACTGCACCACCTTGCGAAAGTAGGTGAACCGGTTCTTCGGTGCCGGCTCCTCCCGATCCGACCAGATCCACTGTGCCGGATTTGAATCGGCCCTGCTGAAACCGCCACAAAAACAAATTGCAGACAAGACGCACCAAACAGGAATAGTAACTCGTCCATTTGCATCCATGATGAATCCTTATTCTCAGGAAATAAAATATTTCACGTCATCCTTTGAGATAATTCGCTACTCCAATGATAATGGTGGAGGTGATTAATACGCCAATTCCCGTCCAGATGATTTTCCAGGTGGCGGGTCGAATGCCTTTCCATTCCTGAAAATAAATGCCCCAGAGGTTGCTGAACACGATGATAAAGGCCATATGAATGCTCCAACTGGAGAAATCATACGCACCCATCTGGGTCGTACCCATGCCGTAAAAAAAGAATTGTCCGTACCAGATCACCCCTGCCAATGCGGCGAACGTATAGTTGCAGAAAAGAGTTTTAGAATCCCCCGTGCGGTAATCTCCAAGGGTTTTGTTGCGGAGATTCAGAATCAAACACCAGATAAAATTCGTGGTAAATCCGCCCCCCATACAAAATACATAAATCGGAAATTTTTGGTAGAGCTTCGGAGTATCTAAAGATAAGGCTTTTTCGGCAATCGGTTTGCCGGCCTCAAGCGCAAAGGCCATGCAGGCACTCATGATGCCGGCAAAAATCGCCACGGTAAAGCCCTTGATAAGGGCGAATTCTCGAATGGTTTGTTTCTTTTGTTCGTCGGTGAGTTCCCGTTCCTTACGAATCCCGGCATAGCCGCAGGTTGAGATCCCCAGTATGCATATCAGAATTCCTGTGAATAATACCCATCCTGAGGCGGTTTGGATCGTCTCCACGATCTTGCCGCTAAAGATCGGCGGGACCAGCGTTCCGAAAACGGCACAGCATCCTAAGGCCATCGCGTAACCCAACGACATGCCCAGATACCGCATACTCAAGCCAAAGGTCAGGCCCCCGACGCCCCAGAGTACGCCAAACACATACGACCATACCATACTCGAAGTCGTACTCTCCTGAAACACCTGCCATAGATTGGGCGTCGTCAGCCAGGCCACCAGGATCGGCATAATCAGCCACGCCGCCACGCCCTGAATTAACCAATAGCTCTCCCACGACCAACGGGATACCTTGCGAAATGGAATATAAAAACTT
>CAZNQT010000307.1:0-6159 GCA_964574885.1 uncultured Pirellulales bacterium | reverse complement strand
GCACAGGATTCCTTCATCGAAGAAGCCAACGCCCTGTTTCAGCAGTTCGAAGATAAGGTCATCCTGTTGGATTCTCGTCATTACGGCGAGAAGTTTCATCATATCTATCGTAAAACCAATGATATCGAAGCCGCCCGGCTCAATCAGGTCGCGGCAAACCAGGATGATGTCATTAACCTCTCGGACATCAAAACCTATGTCCAAAATCTTTACCGGCAATCGAACAAACCCGTTTTTGTCACCCGCGGCGCTCGCGGACTCCTCGTTGCCGACGCTGAGGGCATTCATGAAATTCCCGGTATTCAGTTGTTGAAAAAACTGGACCCGGTAGGCGCCGGCGATACCGCGGTCAGCGCCTTGCTTTTATGTCTGGCGGCTGGCGTCTCTCCTCGAGAAGCCGCCGAGTTTGCCAACTTCGCCGCGGCCGTTACCGTGCAGAAATTATTCCAAACCGGCACCGCTCAGGCAGAGGAAATCATCGCCGTGGCTCAGGATTCGGATTATATCTATCAGCCGGAGTTGGCTGAGGACATCCGCCAGGCCCAATATCTCGATGAAACCGAAATCGAATTCTGCTGCGATCGTCAAGTACATACTAACCGAACTATCAAACACGCCGTCTTCGATCATGACGGCACTATCAGCACGCTGCGGCAGGGGTGGGAACTCGTCATGGTCCCGGTGATGATCAAGGCCGTCCTCGGCGATCGATACGAAAGTGCCGACGAAACTCTCTATCATAAGGTCCGCAACCGGGTTTTGGATTACATCGACAAATCCACCGGGATTCAAACCATCGTGCAGATGGAAGCCCTGGTAGAAATGGTAAAAGAGTTCGATATTGTTCCGGCGGATCAGGTGCTGGACAAATTCGGCTATAAGAAGATATACAACGATGCTCTGATGCAGATGGTGAATAGGCGGCTGGAAAAATTCCGACGCGGCGCTCTCGATCTGTATGACTATACGGTGAAAGGCGCTGTCGGATTCTTACAGAGTTTGCGCCAGAAAGGCGTCGCGTTATACCTCGCCAGCGGCACCGATCGTGAGGATGTGATGAACGAGGCGAAGGTGTTGGGCTACGCCGATCTGTTTGACGGCGGCATCTACGGCGCCGTGGGCGATGTCAGTAAATATTCCAAGAAAATGGTCCTGGAAAACATCCTGCAGACGAACCGTCTCACCGGTCAGGCCCTGGCGGTGTTCGGCGACGGCCCCGTCGAAATCCGGGAAGCCCGTAAACGTGACGGACTCGCTATCGGCATCGCCTCCGACGAAATCCGACGGCACGGTCTCAATCCGGAAAAACGCACGCGACTCATCAAAGCCGGCGCCCACCTCGTGATCCCCGATTTCGCCGAACCCAAAACCTTACTAAAACTCCTGTTCTGATACAATGGGGTGGCACGGACAAACCATAGTTTGTCCGTGGCGATTAGATGTAAAATAATTTCACACTGACTTATGATTCTGTCGCAAATAAACGGAAGGAGATCCCGAAATGATGAATTTTAAAATATGTATGATAACGTCCGGCATTTTTATCTTTTGTGTATCCGCCACGAATGCTCAGGTGCGCTGGGAACGAATCAGTTCGGTTACCGGAAGTATTCCCGTTCCCAACGCCGGCGATCAGCAGACCTGTTGCATCGTGTGTGATATCGACAAGGACGGTAAGGATGATTTTGTGATCGGGGAGAGGACGAAGACGCCCTCGGTGGTTTGGTATCGGTTTAACGGAAAAAAATTCGAACGACGGGTAATTGAGGATACTCGTTTAAATCCGGAAGCCGGCGGTGCCGATTGTGACATCGATCGGGATGGAGATCTCGATATTATCCTCGGCCAGGATGCCAGCGGCAGTCAAATCTGGTGGTGGGAAAATCCCTATCCGAACTATGAAAAGCCCTGGAAAAGGCGTTATATCAAAAACGACGGTCCTCGCAAACACCACGATCAGAGTTGTGCCGATTATGATAGCGACGGCAAGACGGAACTGGTCTCCTGGAATCAGGGGGGAAAACGATTATTGCTTTATGACCTTCAGCCCAATCCCCGGGCGGTCGCGGTTTGGCACCCAACCGTCATCTATTCCTGGAAATCGGGCCAGGAACTCGAAGGATTTCCCTCGATACCGGTGGATGTGGATTTGGACGGCAACGTCGATATCATCGGCGGCGGACGCTGGTTCAAGCATAAGGGCAATTACACCTACGAAGCACACGTGATCGACGATTCGCTGCGGTTCACCCAGTGTGCGGCGGGGCAGTTGGTCAAAGGCGGTCGCCCGGAGATCGTGTTCTCGCCCGGCGATATGAACGGCGATGCCAAGTGGTTCGAGTACAAAGACGGTAAATGGATGGAGCACAAATTAGTCTATGTCAATCATGGTCACACCTGTGAGATCCGGGACGTCGATCGGGATGGCAATCTCGATATTATGATCGGCGAAATGGGCAGTCCCGGTGCGGGAGATAATGCGAAAATTTATATCTGGTACGGCGACGGCAAAGGTCAATTCAGGCAAACCGTGGCGCTAAAAGGCCAGGGCATTCACGAAGGCTTGTTCGGTGATTTCGACGGCGACGGCGATCTGGACCTGCTGGTCAAACCCTATCACCATAACAGCCCGCGCATCGACGTACTGTGGAATCGCGGAAAGTAATTTTGCGCAATTTATAAATACTACGATTACACTCGACTGATATTAAAATCGAGTAATTATTTATCCGTATTTTTGTTATTATTTTCGAGAGACAACGCCACGCGGAAGCCGATGATGTCCATCTCCGGCAGCCACCATTTGCTCTTGGGAATCTGGGGATCGCCGTCACGCCAGAACGGCTGCTCGAACGACCGGGCCGCACAGCGTAGCTCTTGCGCCTTACTGTAGTAGTCGCCCCCCCGGGCCCCGTGCACCTGATCTTCTTTCGTCTCCTTTGGCCCTGGCGGATTGACCGCAGGATTCTTCTTCGCGGCCTCCGCATACGCGGTGGGACTGTAGAAGTCACTCACCCACTCCCGCACATTACCCAACATGTCGTAGAGACCCCAGGCGTTGGGCTTTTTCTTGCCCACCGTCGATGTCTCGCCGTCCGCACTATCGACGTACCAGGCATAATCCTTGAGTTGCTTGACCTCGTTGCCAAAATAGTATCGGTCCTTGCTCCCGGCGCGACAGGCATATTCCCATTCCGACTCCGTGGGCAACCGGTAGGGCTTGCCAGTCTTCTTCGATAGCCATCTGCAGAACGTGGTAGCGTTATGCCACGTCATACCGATAGCCGGGTGATTTTCACCGTACCCCATAGTCAAATCCCCATAAACCGCTGTCGGACCGGTAATTGCGTCCAAATTGGCTTTGTTTTGTAATTTTTCTTTTTGGTCGGTTTCCACCTCGATGAAATCTTTCTTGGCGGTGGCGGTTTCCTGGTAATAGGCGCGAAACAGCGCGATAGTCGTTTCGGTGGTGCACAGGTAAAACGAGTCGAGTTTGACCCGGTGCTGCGGTCCCTCATCCTTCTGGCGATCGGCCTCGCTGACCGGGCTGCCCATCATAAATTCACCGGCGGGAATGAGTACCATATCAAAGGTCATTTTATCGCCGTTTTTTGAGGTGACGGTTTCGGTGTATTTTTTAGGGTGGTTTTTCGGAGCGGCCAACGCATGGGCAGCCCATAGTAAACTGAGACCTAACATTAAGCCAGTAAAGCACTTACGAGAACGACACATTTTCACTTGCAAACTCCTTCAATGATAATTGACATAAATCCTTTATTGCAATGGGTTTACATTGCTCCTGTTCTTATGACTTATAATGAGTATTTTTTCGTTTAAATCATTTTGGTAAAACCGGGTTTGGACACAGGATAGCTGCCGTCGGGTCCGATTTTAACGGGCGGTTCCATATTGTCATGACAATCTTCGGGTTTGGGCGGGTAGTAGAAATCGGACTTGTTGATCTGGTCCCAGGTGATCTCCTTGCCGGTATAACAGGAGATCTGGCCCATAACGGTGGTCAGGGTGCTGGGGATCATGTAGTCGCCGTTATTGACAGGCTTACCGGAACGAATCGCCTTAAAGAGTACGTCATGTTCCACCTGGTAGGGATTGCAGCGGCCCTTCCAGCGCCAGGCGTTTTCACCGGTGATGACACAGTAGGTGATATTGGCCTTGCCCTTGCTACCCAGCACCTCGCTGGAGGAGTTATTATAACAACCATTGGTAGTGCGACAGAAGGCATAGACCATCACGCCGTTGGGGAATTCATAGACGACGGAATGATGGTCGAAGACATCGCCGTAGATCGGTTCGGTCATGGAAGATCGACCGCCCAGGCCGTGACATTTGAGTGGATGCTGCTCATGCAGCGCCCAACGGGTGCGGTCGAGATTATGGACCAGCGACTGGGGCACATCGTCGCCCGAGAGCCAGTGGAAATGATACTGCGTGCTGCACTGCCAGAGTAGTTCCGAAAGTCCTTCCCGGCGCGGGATCACCACATAGGGACTACGGAGGAAATTCTCTTCGACGGCAATGATATCGCCGATGGCGCCGTCGTGAATCCGTTGAATGGTTTCGGCGTAGCCGGAATGATAGCGACTATGCAGTCCGGAGACGAGACACAGTCCTTTCTGTTTGGCAAGATCGGCCACCTGCTGCATAAGTTTGATGCCGGCCGGATCGATGCCGTGCGGTTTTTCCACGAAGACGTGTTTGCCGGCTTTGATTGCCGTCATGGCGTGCAGGGGGTGGAACTTGGCGGCGTTGGCGATCAATACGACGTCCGAGGCTTCGATGACATGCTTGTATCCGTCGAAACCGGCGAAGCAGAACTCATCCGAGACGACGACCTGATCTTTTTTCTTTTTTTTCAGAATATCCCGCTTGGTCATCACGCGATCCATGAAGATATCACACATGGCGTAGAGCCGGGCGCCTTTATCGGCGGTCATGGCCTGATCCGCGGCGCCGGTGTTGCGTCCCCCGCAGCCGATCATACCCACCTTGATAATATCGCTGCCGGCGGCGAACGCTCCGCTTCGGAGTCCCAGAGCCCCCGTCATGGCCGCCGCCGTTGCCGCCGTTGAAGTTTTTAGAAATTCCCGGCGGGTTGAGACGGTATTTTTATCGGATTGATTAAGCTGTGCCATATTACCTCCTATTCTGCCATTTTATGGTTATGCGTCATTTTCTCATAGGGCGTGTCGCGCCCGCCAATTTTAGGCAATGGTTATCATACCCGATTGTCCTTTCAAGTTCAAGTCCACCCATGGATAATGTAAAATGAAAAATATACAAAGGAAAACGAGTGGAAAGTTGTGTGTTGTGAGTTGTGAGAAATAGAAGAAACCCCGCGTAAAACGCGAGGCTAAATATCATGGTCGATTAAAGGATGATAGATACTCGCCACGGACAAGCCTGGGTTTTTTCGCTTTAGGAAACATCCAGAAAGAATTAAAATACGACTTATGCTAATTGTAACTCGAAAACCAAACGAGTTTATCTTGATCGGCGATAGGGTCACGGTGAGGGTAGTAACCGTACAGGACGGTGCGGTGGAATTAGAAGTGGCCGTTCTGAACGAAGTGGTAAAACGCGAGTCAATACCTTTTGATGACGAAATCCAAATCTCCGAGGGGATTAAAGTTAAGGTAACGGAAATTATAAGTGAAAGTAGAATTCGATTGGGGATCACCGCTCCCCGTGAATTAGAAATCCTGCGTATCCCGAGAGTTTCAGATAAAAATTAAATATCGTTCGATCGCTCCTTCGGAGCTAGCAAGGAAGAAGGTATTCGCCACGGATAAACTATAGTATGTCCGTGCCGCCCCATCGTGGATTGTGTCAAACGATACATGAGTATCATCCGGATGCCGGTAATCGCCCTCCACCTCGCAAGCTCGGTGGCTGCCACCCGGATTACGGATATCTTGCGTTTTGTTTAATAGTCCAAGGTTAAAATACGGCCATCGGTGAAGTCAAAGAATTCATCCTTATTCGCAATTTTCACTCCGTTCATCAAGTCTGCTTCCTTGACGCCTAAAGCCTTCATGCAGCCCGGACAGACCCTGATCCGAACGCCTTTTCTCATATTCTCTTTCCGTTTGGCGTGCAGTTTGCCGAACGGGGCCATTTGTACATCCTGCGTCTCCGCGA
>CAZNQT010000306.1:0-6173 GCA_964574885.1 uncultured Pirellulales bacterium | reverse complement strand
TTGAAACGGTTTCCTATGCCCTTTTCGCCGCATAGGGAATGGCTAAACCGCACATTTAATGTCATAATGGGTTTTGTGAGACGCCGATAATTATTGCCGTTAATCGGTTTCCAATTCAACGTGGCCCCGCCAATGGAGGGGGGGGGAAGCGGAGATTAGCGGCTTGATATCATCTAAAGCCCTATCGTTCATTTCCTTATCCCTGCAAGCCAACCGGCAAGGGAAATGGCTATCCGCGTCGTCCGTCAATAAGGCCATGGCCTTGGGGAGCAGGGGAATTTTTTCCGGATCAAGTCCGATAAGTCGTGCTGCGCACGCATCGACGTAGCCGCTGTTTTGCCCTGCCAATATCATTCCGGCAGGGACGCCCTCGGGACTGAGGGGCCCTTCGCCGGCGCCCACGACGACGGCATCGACTATGTGAAATATTTTTCGCTGAGATGTGTTTGTGCATATACCGTCGCTCTGGGCAAAGCGAAGCGCATAATTCAGATCCACGATCATGCGCCAAACCGTATCGTTGCCGTACCAACTGCCTTCGTAATAAGGATCTCGGCCCACATGACGGAGTAAACATCGCAGTACGCGGTCCGCCCAATAATAAAGTCGCTGATATGAACTCCCGGGGTTCGCATCGATAGCGTCTCTGAGTCGAGAGTGGAGCCGCTTGAGATGACTGGAATGGAGATATTCGTCGCCGTTCTCCTCGCGCGCGCCCAGACGATGGTGCGGCAGATAATCTTTGCTCCCGTTGATGCCCACCAGGTTTTTCAGACAACAGGTCAGACCGGCCTTGCGATGGGTCTTTAATTTCGGTACGCCGATCACCACGTCGGAATTCAGTACCGTTTTAGCGATCAGATATTCATGCCGACCTCGGTTATGGTGCTGCGGCATGACCCGATGATCGTAGTTTGTTACGCGGAAGTTACGCGAACACGCTTCGATTTCCGTCAGGGAACTATCCGAGCCCAGATTGACTACGGCATACCCCTCCGGATCGCCGGCACAGGACTCGTGCGCGACAATTTCACCTTTGTCATTGTAGCGGCATATATTTTCCCGCAAATCTCGGACCTCCAGTGGCGCCTCCGTCGCAATTTGACGGATCAACTCCGGGATCTGCGTGTATTGCATCAACAAATCGAAATGGGCCGATTGCAGCGGAGCGTCGGCCACGATAATGCGCCCCTCCCCTTTCAGGGCCAACTGAACGTAGTCGATGACCGGACGTATCACGCTCGGATGCGTAATCATACTGAACAGATCGCCCCCCGTTCCGTGACGATGTTTGACCCAGTTGGGCTTAATCAACACCTGTTGGCCCGGCTGGATGATTTCTCCCAGTGGATTCCAGCAGGACGTATCGTAATGGGACCGGTCCAGGTCGAGCAGATAGAGACATTCACGAACCGCGTCATAAACCGGATTCGGACGACCTGCGGCGCTACGGCCCGTAGGATATTCAGGATACCTACTATCCGGATCATAGGGAAACTCCGGGTACGCCCGATCCGAAGGGCTGGAACATCTTGCTAAGGCCACCCGATTAGGGATCATCCGATCTCTCACTCTCTTTCGGGCCCACGCCGGGAACGCGACTGATCACCGGCAATAGCTTTCCCGTGCGCGTACGCTCGATCTCATCTACATAACGGAACGTCACCGGCAGCGACGGCCCAAGGGTATCGCTTATCACGCGACGGAGTCGTTCGTCTTGTTCGCGGGTTTGGTCCTCGGTTTTGACTAATACCGCTTCGACGCTATAATCCGAATTCTGGATGATCTGAAACGAAGCGATACCGCAATCCTTGAGCAGGTGCGGAAACAGGGCGCCCGAATGTACCACGCCTTCGGGCGAACGTATCGTCTCCATAATCCTCCCGGTGATCCGGGGTATAACCGGATATCCGCGACCGCACGAACAATACGACAGGGGACCTTCCGCCAGATCTTCGATGCAGTAACGAATAAAGGGCATCCCGAGTTGGTTCAGTTTGGTCACAATGATCTTTTGCAAATCGCCGGTCTCTACGCACTCCAAAAGCTCTACGAAAATGTTTTCACAATCGATATGCAATCCCTCGTGGCGGTCGCACTCCATCGCGATCAGACCCGCTTCCCGGGACCCGTAACGATCATAGACCGGTACGCCAAAGGTGCTTTGCAGTTCTTGACGGGAGGTATCGCTCAGTGTTTCGGCGGCGCTGATTATCGCCTTACTCGGATAGTTCGGGATAATGCCTTGCCGACGAAGATAGGCTCCAAACTCCGTCAACGCGCTGGAATACCCCACAATCGCCTCCGGCCGGAACTTGCACAACTGTCGATGAGCCTGTTCGTAGTCGCTCTGGGTCATGCGGAAACAATCGAAGAACAGCCGGTTGGTAATCGCTTGTTCCAGGCGGTCTTTGAGGTCTTTACCCGTGGATCGCTCAAAACGTGCCGCCCCCCAGAAGTAGGCGATTGGACTCTGGGCACGCAGACCGGCAAGCTCTAACGCCCAACGCTCTCCCGCATTCGACAGCAGCAGCGTCCGCTCATCGGACCAGAAATGTAACGGTGTGCCGCTGGAACCGCCCGTGGCGTTCGAACGGAGTTGTTCGCGTGGAATGTTGTCCGCCAGCAGATTTTCCCCTTCTCGTTCGATGATCTTTTTGGTCAACAGCGGAATAGCGGCGAAGTCGTCGAACGTTTCGATGGTTTCAGGTAAATTGCCCGTTTCGGCCAGTCGGCGGTAATAGGGAACCTGGGTAACCGCATGTTGCCATAAAACGTTTAATTTCTGTATCTGACGCTGCCGCACTTCTTCCGGACCCTCCCGGTCCAACCCGGCGCGACAGCGATACGCCGCCCGCAACTGACCCTGAAATCCTCCCGAACGAAGGACAGGCCATACCGTATAGTAAAATCGGCTCGCCAATCGCTGTGCTATCATACTAATGTGCATTACTCATTCTCAAAGAATATCTTGTCCGAGATTTCCTTTACTCCCGGTATAGTAACTATCGGCAATCCCATCCCACATAACTTATTATAACGGAAAGTTTATACCATGAAACATACCATCTACTCATTTACTCATATACCCATCTCCCCATTTACTCATCTACTCATCTACGATGAACCGTGAACTGTGAACTGTAAACTTATTTTTCATCCTTTATCCTTTTTTTATGTCGAGTGGCAGCCTCAAGCGAGTCCGCGAGCTTGGGGCTGGCGGTTCGTCGGGTGCCATGACTACGCCATTACCATCACGAGCATGCGCTTGACTCGTTATTCGGATTTTGTCATTGATTCGACATTCGGATTTCGTCATTCGTCTTTGAAAAGCCGCAGGTAGGGTGTGCATTACACACCTTTTATTTCTTTTTAGATTATAGCCTACAGCTTATTACAACTACGTACGAGTATTTGCTCTAGTTTTTCAGCCATGTAGGCCTGGCTGAGTGCATAGTTGTCATTAAGCCCCTGAGCGGAACTGCCCAAATCGGATTTCAGAATGTCGCTCATTGTGGCGGCAATCTTTCCCGGATTGTCAGCGGATAACTGCCATATCCCACATCCCCCCCGTCGGATTACGTTGCATACCTCCTCGCCGGCGCCGATGGCTATGACGGGTTTATTTAGACCTATATACTCCAGTGTTTTCGCCGGAATCGTCGCCAACGCCTCATTACCGCTCTGGCCGAACAATAATGCCACGTCCGCTCCTTTCAGATAACCCAGCGATTCACGATGCGATACCCGCCCCAGGATACGCACCTGCTCCTGCACTCCGTAACTTTCTGCCATCTGCTCGATAGGTTGGCCGTTATACGTGGTAGGGCCTAAAAATACTACCAGAACCTGCGACGCCGATTCCGGTGATTCCGCCTTAAGATGCTGCAGCGCCGCCAGCATCGGCTCCGGACTGCGGGGACCGTAAAAACCCCCGGTGTGTAAAAACACTTTTCGCTCGGTATCGATTTTCGTCGGTTCTATACTGGCGAGCAGTTCCGGATTAAAACCGTTGATGATAGTACAGATATCATTCGTCCGCGCAGGGTAATGCTGTATCAGATGCTTGCGAATACCATCCCAGGCACAGGTAATGCGCTTCGAACGGCGGACAATCATCCTTTCAAGTAACGTGTTCGCCGAATCGTGGGCCGAATATGGAACTTTCAGAAACGCACTGCCGCACCACGGATCCCTGAAATCCGCTACAAATGGTAGGCCCAAAAACCGCGACAGCAGTGCACCGGCCAAAAACGACGACCAAGGCGGCGCCGAGGAGAAGATGACATCGGGATGCCTTCGAACCGCCTGGTACAATCCCGCCGCCACGGCCGTCGGTACCCACCCGGTACTACCATCCGGGACATGCAGCCACCAGCTCATCCAATCCACCGCCAAACGGAACCAACCGTGTTTTTGGGCTGAAAATGAGGATAATTGGGTTTGTTTTGTAATATTAGGTTTTGACTCGGACTTAGTACCCCTGATTTTTCGCAGAAATCGAGGCTTCAGAATGCGGGCGGCCAAGAGCGGCAAATCAATACCGGCGGTACTGCGAACCGTTACCTCGGGGGGAATCATTTGCGTTAATGATTCATCAACCGCTGCCTCGGCGGGTGGATGGGAGGTAATGACGCTGACGTGATAATTCTGTTCGACAAGATGGCGGCAGAGGGCCAGCATTCGATGGGCGCCGACAACCGCTTCCGGGGGAAAGGCCTGCGTAACGAGCATTACCGAATGCGGTCGCTTCATTTGATCGAGTCTCCCAGTTCATGGGCCAAAGCGGCGGCAAACAAGATCCACCCCAAGTGGTAGGGCCTGCACTCCGGGCAAACATACCCACTCTTGAATCCGCGGGTATCCGAACACCCCAGCCAGGCGGCCCGATGCATCCGCAGTCTCTCTGCAAGCCCGAGTCCAAATCCTGCGGTCCGTTTCGGGTCGTCCCGCTGAACGGCCCGCCAGACGATCGATTTCTCTTGATCTATCATTGCTTCTGATGCCAGTTCGTCGTGGTCTTGCATCCAGTTGAGACTCTTTTGAACAGCCGGGAGCAGATTCCCCCCCGCAGCGCCAGCACACCGGGCCGCCAGGAGAGCCATCGGTCCCATCGCATCCTGGTGAACGCTATATACAGGATATTTAATTGCCAGTTCAGCGTCCTTCACCCGGTAAATCCACCACCATTGGCCCTGAGGGCCCTGGAGTCGGCAGAGTTGATCGACATTGCGCTGAATGACATCTAATGCTTCGGGCCAATTATGGACCATGGAATAATACGAAAGTCCGATAACCGGATACACCTGGGATGCGAAGGAACCGAGTTTGGAATTCATGCGTCCGATGAAAATATTTTTGCGCCATAACGGTGTTGCCAGGGAAAATAATCCGGATTCTTGCGATCTGTTTTTCATAAGTTGATGATATGTTTGTTCAGCCAGATGGGATAGTTCGGGCGGCCCCAGTTGTTTCCGGACGGTTACGCTCAGACCGGTGAGAAGCCATCCCAGGGCCATGCTACTGAACGAGAAGTTTTCCTCCTGCAGCATAGCCGATTTATCTATGAGGATCCGGGCCACCCGGTTGATGCGGGGATGATTTCGGAGCGCCAAGGCCCAGAGCACCAATCCGACGTCGCCGAGGGAAATCTCTTCCTCGCACCAGGTGACCAGGCGGTCGGAAATCTGGTCAAGAGGAAGATCCGTAGTGCGGCCCAGCGATTCCTGCAAGGTCAGGCCAATTAGCGACATCGCGGTATAACGCAGGGAGAGACCGGACAGGATGAGCTTCTGTTGGGAATCGGCTTTTACAGTTTCACAAAAGGCGGATTCGGCGGGCAGAAACATTTTGGGCAAGCCATTTAAGGCCAGCGGGACCCATGTGTCATCGTAGATGGCGTTGATATGCTCTATGACTTTCATAGTTCGTTTAATGGTGTGTAGTGCACACGGCTCCTTTTCAATGACGAATAACGAAATTCGAATGTCGAGTAAAGAGCATGCCTAAGCTTCGCGTCGGTATGGCACCCGGCTTCTGGATTCCCGCCTGCGCGGGAATGACATAATATTGCTAGAGCCTCTAAGTCACTTGGGACTGTATTTTCCAGTTCGGCCGGGCAACGCACCCAGCCGTAAAATAACAATTCTCGCTGATTGTACTCGTTTTCGTAC
>CAZNQT010000305.1:0-6181 GCA_964574885.1 uncultured Pirellulales bacterium | reverse complement strand
CCGGTATCCGTACCCGTCACAAACATTCCTCGCGCCGATGGGAATTGCATTCGCGGAGTCCTTATTCGCTTGATTATAATGACAAATGAGTCGGGGGTGTAGTCTGTCGGAACGATTTTGCCATATTCTTGAGCATCGTCCCATATTGCGCCAACTCCGAGTTGGGCACAATCCCCTGCATCGAATACCAGTTCTTCTCGCCCACGAGCGTAACCTGATAGATAAACACATCCGCATTGGTGGCCTGATGCCGGGCGAGCGCCGTGAGTTCATAGCCATCCAGACCGTTAATCTGGATGGGATTTTCTTCTTGCACCTCTGTTTGTCCTATAAAAAGTTGTACGCTCTTTAACCGATTATAGGTGAATTCGACTTGGTCGGTGATTCCTTTGGTTTGGGATCCACTCTCGATAATAAACACGGGCTGATCGACGGCGCCCGGCGCATAGGATCCATTCAAGGTATAGATCGTCCTATCCGGATCTACCTGGGTCAATTGCATGATCTTCGGCGGCGTAATCGAAAAGGGTATTTTGTGCATTAGGGCAATTTGTCGTTTTTTCAGCGCTTCAGCACGTACCGGATCGTCATCCAGGGGCGGTTCCGGTTCCGGCAGGTAGGGCTCCGCATCCTTCTGATAGAATTTGCTCGGTCGATCTTTATGCCAGACTACCGTTTGAATGCAGGCCCGAACCTGATCGTAAATCGGCCGGATCATTTCTATAGGCACAGAACCCGTTACCAAAATACTTTGCTTCTCATCACCCAGAAGCAGCACACATTTTTTCGAGACCGATCCGAAATACAGATGATTACAATAGACCAGCAGGGCCGGGCTGCCGTTGAGAATCAGATCCTCCTGGGAAAGGTAATTCAAATTCAGGGCGGAATCGAGCAAAAAGGAATCCGGATTCGACCATCGGGCGTACATCTCGGCAAAGGGCTTATCGAATACCTCGATGGTAATAAACGCGTGCGTATCCGGCAGCGTAAACTTCTTCGCGGAAACATCGTAGAGAAATTTTTCGGGGCACGTCATGGAAATGCGAGTGCCCGGGATCGGCATATTGTACTCGGTTACGGTATCCAGTTTGGTACGGACCGGATTAGGTTTTGCCGCTGGAGGAGTCGTAATGATGTCGGCTTCTTTTTTATCCTCATCCATCAGGGCAATGGGCAGCGAACTGATCGCCAGAACCAGCACAAATAACAGCAAGACATGACCGGGTTTCAGAAATTTATGGTTCTGGTTTTTGGCGTTTTCGGATTCCATGGGGGAACTCCTTTACCCAATACTCATTGCTCCGGTTGGCTCCTACCCAACCGCGTTATTACCCATACGTATTCTGTATCAGGAATACTCTACCACCTTTTTTACGTTCCATCAAGAGGAGAAAACAAGTAGCTGGGCAGACGAGTGGATAACCAAAGGAAGTTAACGGTTGGCAGTTTTACGGTAAGAGTCGATCCTGCAGTCGCTGAATACGCTTGCATGCCCCTGTCAGATAGAGTACCTTGATGAGAAGATCGCTTGACGGCGTCGTCGGGCGGAAATATACCATAACCAAGGATAAATTAAAAAACTCATACCGTATTCTGGATAAAAACTGAAGATTTCTATCCGACCAATCACAGGAGTCAGCCATGCCCTTTCTCGTCCTGCTCAGTCTGCTGTTGTCGCCGGTCGCGCCCCAGGAAAAATTCATCGTCCTTTCCGAGTTCCAGGTCTGGGCCGATGCCGCGGGACCGCACGTCTTCCGGGAACTGAACCAGCTCTACCTGAAAAAAGGCAGGAGCCACGTTTTTAACCTCTATCCCCATTACGAATATTACGTGTGGGACCTCGAACGCATGAAGAAATGGGTGGACGAGGCGGTGGAATTGAACGCTTTCAACGTGTTCTGCATCGGCGATGATACGCGCACGGCCCAGGGGCACCTGTTCACGACCGAGGGTCTGAATCCCAAGCTGGCGGACTTCTTCTTCCGCCTCACGGCTTACGCACATACGCGTGAATTTATGGTGGCCGTGGAACCTACTGCTCTTCCGGACCAGCGGGATAAAGCCCACTTCATTCCCTGGCTGGAAACCTGGATCGGTAAGAAAATACCCGCTGAGAACAGACCGGACATTATCAAGTTGAGTCTCGAATGGTTCCATGCCTATGGATACAATCCGGAGATTGCCGACGAGGTGGAAGCCTTCCTATTGGCCAGTAAAAAGGTCAATCCTGATGTCCTGGTGTACATCGATTCCATTGGCGGATATTGGAAGCAGCCTTCTCCGTTCCATGCCTGGCTTCTCCATCGCTTTCCCGGAACGATCGTGAGCCATTATCTCGGCACGGACCAGATCGACGCCTTTAGGAATATGGGCGCCCGAAACATGATGGTACAGATCAATCCCAGCGAGATCGCAGGCAAGGCGGGGCAGTTTTTCATTTACCATGACCGGACCGTGGATTTTCTCAAGGACGCCGTACAAAAACGGGTTCGATACCTCTCCTTGGCGGGCGTTAATTTTGGCTACAATCGTTACAACTACGATCTCTTTCTCGAAGTTATACGCCCCCACTTGAAATTGGCCAAAAATGTCCAGGAACTTCGCGCTTCGCTTCTGCCGGACCAGATTGCTACGCCCGCTGGTAAGGCACAGGTTAAAGAGGACATGATACAACAAAGAAAAATACAAAGGCGAAAACGTATTGAAAAGGGGTGGCGAGATCAGAAAATTCCCATGAACAAGGCCAATCGTCATGCCGTCTTCGGGGCAACGACCGAGGATTGTTTCCTCCAGAATCTCGCTGCCATTGCCGACGGCAAGGTGGCGTCCCGATTTCAAGGCTCGTACAGCGAGCCGGTGCAAAGACAACCGGTCTCCGCCACCTTCGGCCGGGATTTTGGTCAAGAGAGAACGATTCGACATATCACCGTCGTACCCTGCCTGCACCCGGAAGATAACACCTATGTCGCGGTGGATTTTGACCTCGAATACAGGTGGCAGAACGTCTGGAAACCTCTTCCCCGCGGTATGTTCCAAAACAACCATAAATCCAGGGTGTCACTGGATTTCGATCCGGTCCAGGCCGATGCCGTCCGTCTGGTCATTAAAACCGAAACCGACGACGGAAAGGGTAATTACCGCGCCTGCTGCCAGGAACTCGATGTAAAATAAAAAAAGGATCTTTGCCTCCCACCCCTATTCACGATAATATAAATCCATATTCCAGCCCCCGGTTGAAACCGGGGGTCAATTACCCTGTTATCAAGCCTTCTCATTCGTCCCCCGCTTCCCAGCGGGGGCTTGAATTTTTCCATCCTAATTCGTATCCGTTCCCTGGAAAAAAACAACTTGCCAGTTCCCGTGGTTTGCGGCAAGATGGTCGGTAAAACAGGCATTGGCTGTAGAAAGGATATTCGGATAACTATGTTGGAATCATTACTCACTCCGGAGGCGGTGGCCGTCATCGGCGCGTCGCGAACGCCGGGCAAGGTCGGGCACGAAGTCGTCGCAAATCTAATCAAAGGGGGTTTTGCAGGCACGATTGTGCCGGTCAATCCGTCCGCGGACGAGATTCTTGACTTGAAATGTTACGCGGAGGTTAAGAACTGCGGTTGTAAGATCGACTTGGCCGTCATCTGCGTCCCGACGAAAATCGTTTTGAAAGAGGTCGAAGAATGCATTCAGGCTGGCGCCCGGGCGATCGTGGTCATCACGGCGGGATTCAAAGAGATCGGCGCCGACGGTGCGCAGCTCGAAGGGGAATTGCTCCGCTTATGCAGATCGCGCGACGTCCGGTTGATGGGTCCGAATTGCCTGGGATTAATCAATGCGCACTATAAAATGAATGCCTCGTTCGCGAGTAAAATGCCGTTGGCCGGCGGCATCTCGGTCCTGAGCCAATCCGGCGCATTGGCGACCGCCATCCTCGACTGGGCGGCGGCGCGGCACCTGGGACTGGCAAAACTCGTCAGTATCGGTAACAAAGCCGATCTGGACGAAACCGATTTCATCGGGGCCTTTGCCGAAGACGAACAAACCAAGGTCATCGTCGGGTACCTGGAGAGCATATCCAGCGGCGATGAGTTCGTCACCGTATCCGAGACCGCCGCCTCGAAAAAACCCATTGTCATCCTCAAGGCCGGTACGACCGCCGCGGGCAGTAAGGCCGCCTCCAGCCACACCGGTTCGCTGGCCGGCGCCGACATCGCCTATGGGGCGGCGTTTCATCGGTCCGGCGTCATCCGCGCCGAGACCTTCGAGGAGTTGTTCGACTTTGCGACGGCCCTGGCGATGCAGCCGCTGCCCAAAGGCAATCGCGTCGCCATTATCACGAATGCGGGCGGACCGGGCATTATGGCCGCCGACGCCATCGAAAATGCCGGCCTACAAACCGCCAAATTGACTGGCGGCATCGCAACCGCCCTGAAGAAAAAGCTCCCCGCCGCCGCCAGCGTCGGCAATCCCATTGACGTCTTGGGCGACGCCGAACCCGATCGCTACGTCATGGCGCTCAACGCTGCCCAGGAGGATGAACAAGTCGATGCGATCATTGTTATCCTGACGCCACAGGCCATGACTCTGCCCGCTGAAACTGCGCGCGTAATCGCCCAAAACCTTCGCGGCGACAAACCGGTTCTCGCCTGTTTCATGGGGGGCCAGGACGTAATGCCGGGCCGGGACGAACTGGTCGCGCATAACCTGCCGGACTATCCCGCTCCCGAACGTGCCGTCGCCGCTCTCAAAGCCATGTATGATTACACCGCCTGGCAGCAGCGACCGCCGCGGGTAGTGACTCGTTTTCCGGTGAATCGACGACGGGTCGAGCGGATCATCACTCGTCAAATCCGAACCGGCCGATACCAGATGGGAGAAGCCAAAGCCAAGGAAATCCTGCGTGCCTATGATTTTAATGTCCCCGAAGGAGAACAGGCCGTTAGCGCCGAACAGGCCATTGTCGTTGCTGAGCGTATTGGTTATCCGGTGGCCATGAAAATCTCTTCGCCGGACATCCTGCATAAATCCGATATGGGCGGCGTGCGGCTGAATCTGACGGACACCGAGGCCGTTCGCGACGCCTACGACCTGATGATGCTGCGGATCGGACAACGAGCGCCGGAAGCCAAACTGGAAGGCGTGTACGTCGAGAAAATGTGTTCCCGCGGACGAGAAGTCATCATCGGCATGACCCGCGATCCCCAGTTTGGGCCCATGCTCATGTTCGGCCTGGGCGGCATCTTCGTCGAAGTCATGAAAGACGTCACCTTCCACCTGGCCCCCATTACCGCCGACGAAGCTATGCAGATGCTGACCTCCACCCGCAGTTACTCCCTCTTAAAAGGCGTCCGCGGACAGGCCGGCGTCAATGTCCAGGGCATCGCCGACGGCATCCAGTTAATGAGTCAATTAGTCACCGATTTCCCGCAGATTATGGAAATGGACATCAATCCGTTTATCGTCGGCCGTGTCGGAACCGATCCCGTCGCCGCCGATGCTCGTATTACTCTTTCTAACAACACTAAGAAAGCATAATAACCTACCAAGGTGCCTGAAAATGACAGAACCTAAGAATTCCGTGGATCCGAATTGGCAGGAAAAATACCAGAGTTTAATCGCCACTCCGGTCGAGGCCGTCCGGCAGATCAAGCCCGGTCAGCGTATCTTCATCGGCACCGGTTGTGCCCAGCCCCAGCAATTGGTCCGCGCCCTGGCGGCTCGCTCCCAGGAACTGGCCGACACCGAGATCGTCCACCTGCTCACCTTCGGAGATGCGCCGTATGCGGAAAAAGAACTCAGCGAGCACTTCCGAGTCAACAGCTTCTTCATCGCCGAAAACGTCCGCGAAATTATTCAGCAGGGATTCGGCGATTACACACCGATCTTTCTCTCCGAGATTCCCGATCTGTTCAGTTCCGGTCGATTGCCGCTGGACGTCGCCTTGATCCAGGTGACGCCTCCCGATGAACGAGGCATGTGTTCCCTGGGGATCTCGGTCGATATTGTTAAAAGTGCCGCTGAAAACGCCGGTATGGTCATTGCCCAGGTCAATCCACTCATGCCCCGCACCCTCGGCGATAGTTTTCTGCACATCCATGATTTCGATGTGCTGACGCCGGCGGAGGAACCCCTGTTTGAAATTACCGCGCCGGAACCGACGGAAGTCACACGGAAAATCGGTCAA
>CAZNQT010000304.1:0-6205 GCA_964574885.1 uncultured Pirellulales bacterium | reverse complement strand
GAGCAGCATGGGGCGATATTCAATTAAGATATGCCCTGGAGGCAGTTTGTCGGCGACGGGAAGATGCAACAATAGGGCAATGGGAATCGAACCCCGGAGACCGCCCCAGAAGAGGATGTGTTTCCATGGTTTGGGTCGTTTGCGTCCGAACTGGTTCAGCACCCAGTAAAAGGTATAGGTCACGGCGGCGCGGCCGATGAGCATGGCCGCGATGGCCACGAGGACCAACCGCCATGGGATGTCACGAGGGATTTCGCGCAGTTCCAGACCGATGAGAATGAACAGAAACGAGTTAATCAAAAAGTCTATCGATTCGAAGAAGGTTTCGATGGTTTCCGTGGTCTTGGGTCCCATGGAAAGACGCCGGCCGTAATTCCCCATCAATAATCCGGCCATCACGGTAGCGATAACGCCGGAGACGTGGATCACTTCGGCGAGCCAGAAAGCGCCGTAAGCCAGCACCAGGCAGATGGCGTTTTCCAATAGTGGTTCTTCAAATTGTTTCATCACCCAAAAAGCGACGATGCCGAGGACCGCCCCGAGCACCAGTCCGCCGGCGGAGATTTGGATAAATTCCAGCGTGGCATGACCCAAGCTGAGGCGCCCGCCGTGCATAACAGCTTCAAATATAATGGTAAAGAGCACAACGCCGGTGGCGTCATTGAAGAGCGATTCGCCTTCGACGAGTATGCGTAAGTCGTCCGGGGCGTGGGCTTCTTTGAAGAGAGCCAAAACACTGACGGGATCGGTGGGGGAGATTAAGGCGCCGAACAGCATCGCGACCAGTAGCGAACCGATGCCGCCGAGCCAATCGATAATTCCGCCCACGAGCAGGGTCGAGACGATGACGCCGGGGATTGCAAAACAGACGATCGGGCCGATATGTTTTACCAGGCGGTTCAGTTCCATGTGGAACGCGCCCTGGAACAGCAGGGGCGGGAGAAAGACAAAGAAGATTAATTCATGGCCAAAGCCCGTTTCCTTTATGTCGGGGCCAAAACGGAATATACCTATGAATAGGCCGATGAGAGTTAACAGGATGGTGTAAGGCTGATGCGTGATGATTTTACTGACGATGCAGACGGCGCAGGCTAAAAGCAGAATCCCGATGTAAATTCCCACGGCATGTTCAATCGGATGTCCCATTCGAATCTACCCTGCTCGTTCGGAAATAGGATTTACGGTAATTTTTTAAGATAGAATAATACGGCTCGGCTGGGGGGACTGTCAAAGGTAAAGGCGCCTTTGGCGTTCGTGGATAGAGCTTTTTTCTGTTTGGCGATTACATCGTATTGGTTGATTTGCCATACGCCGTTGGGGAGTTTAACGCGAATATGTTTATGTGCCTGATTGGCGCCGAGTACATATTCATTCCCAGGCCAACTCAAGGCGCGGAAGTCCGCGTGCACGTTTGCAAAAATACCGAGTTTCGCATTTTCAGGTTTTCCCATCGGCGCCATCTTCCAGAAGGTGATGTTTTCGTCGATTACCTGTCGCAGCCATAGCAGATTGTCCGCCGAGCGATGCTCGGATGCGTGGAAATTTCCCCAGAAATAATGTCCCTGTTTGGATGCGGGTTTCTGACCGGTGGTGCCGTAGCCCCCGCCGAGAAAGGCGCCCAGATGCGATTCAATTACATCTTCTTCGGACCAGCCGTCGCCTTTGCCTTCGTAGGCGAGTTCATCGTCAATGACGGGCGTCTTGCCGCCCATGACGTAATTTCGCGCGACCCAGTCCGCCGCGACGGGCAGTTTCTTGATTTTCTTTTGAATAATCACGTGATCGTGCCAGTTCTTTTCGTTCAGTTCCCGATTCCAGTTGCGCGGTTTGGCGTGGACGCTCATCGGCGTCGGGTAGGGAAGAAATTTACGCATCGTCGCGCCGAACTGAACGATCTGTTGGGGGGAATAGCTCGGCTTTTTGATGTCAAACTCGTTTGCCAGGCAGAACCAGACGTTGGGGAAACTGCCGTACCGGGCCGCCAGATATTTTAATATCGGCGTCGCGTCGCCGTTGTTTTTTCCTGCCTGCAATACAGAGCGCGAATCCAGAGTATCGGGCCCATTGACAATCAAATCGGCGATCTGATCACATTCGCAGGCCGTCCGTACCGCCAGGTCCACTCGATTGTGAAACCAGGTCGGATTCGGGCGATGCGAATAATTGCCATCATCCGTGGGTTTCCCGTGGTCGTCCAGAAACGGTTTATCCTTCGGATGCGGATAGCGACAGCCGGTGATCGAGAAGCGTATTTTGTTAAAATATTTACTGGTGTTTCTCACATCGTCTTTGATATTGCCTCCGGTCGGTCCGTCGTTTTTCCGTTCGGAAAGGAAACTGTAAAGCGTATCCCCGATAATATACGGATGCGAACCATCCGATCGCTGGTACCATCTTCGGCCCGCGGCAGGGTCGGCCAACCAGAAACCCGGATACGATGAATCGATACATCGTATTTGAAATCCTTCCTGCTGATGCATCAATGCAGCCCGATTGGATTCGGTTTTAACCAGCGTCCATAAGCCGGTCTTGGTTGGACAAAAACGCACTTTAAATACGTTACCGTGAGAGCCGCCTTTGCCGTCGCCGTCCCAGAAACCCTGGATTCGAAACCTCGGCGCGCCGCTTTCGTGTCGCCATTCGGTAACTAACTCTACCTCGCGCACGGGATTATCCTGGGGGCCGTACCCTGGACCGGAAAAACGAATTTCGTGCACGTGGTATCGAGGAACCTTCACCGCCGTTTTACTTACGCTCAGGCTGTTCCCAAGAATGAAAGCATAAGCGAGTATCGCGAGACAAATAATTCGTGATCGTCGGTCAGGCACGGGCATTCTCCTTTTCATCCTTAGGGCGAATATTGCAGCTTGCCCCCTTTGAGGCGTTTGAGTTGCCCGAACCGTTTGGGACGAGGAAACTCCACAAATCCTTCCCGAGTTTTGTCATAGAGCGTTTTCAGGCGTTTCACCACGTCGGGATATTGATCGCTGAGATCCCGCTGTTCCGTCGGATCCGCTTCGATATCGAACAGCATCATCGGTTTGGGCACAACGCCGCCGCCGCCGGGATACTGGCTGGGCCGGGCCTGTTCATAGGGCGCCAGAATCGTGACGCCGTCCGGGCCCCGGGGATCGACCCAGTCCGCGGATCGTTTCGGTACGCCGCCGGGCCGGCGGACGTGTAGTTTCCATTTCCCGCTGCGTACGATCATTAGATTGGTTCCCGTCATCCCGTACAAGGCTTCATGGGGACTTTCGGCTTGGGGATCGGTCAGCATCGACCAGATGGCTTTACCGTCGAGTTTACCTTCTTTCGGCGGCTCGACGCCGGCGGCTTTCAGGATGGTAGGAAATACATCAATCGAACCGGCAGGAGATGTATTAACGACGCCGGCGGGAATCTTGCCCGGCCATCGCGCGATGAAGGGTACCCGCAGACCGCCTTCCCACGTTCGTCCCTTCATGCCGCGCAGACCGCCCGTACTGCCCCCGTACCACGGACCATTGTCCGAGGCGAATATTACCATCGTGTTATTATCAATTTCGAGTTGCTTAAGTTTCGCAAATATCCGGCCTACCGACCAATCCAGTTCCCGGATCACGTCGGCATATAAATCCTCCGGTGTTTCCGGGGTATAAAAATCTTCGGAGGGAGCCAGCGGTTTGTGCGGCATCGCGTGCGGTAGATACAAAAAGAACGGTCGATTCTTTTGGGCACACCGGTCGATAAACGACAATGCCCGCTGCGTATAGCGCTGCGTCAACGTCGCCTGCACCACGGGATACTCGACTACCGTTTCATTTTCGACCAGTTGCACCGGCCGCATGTCATTCGAATACAAAATCCCGTAATACTCGTCAAATCCCTGCGTGCGCGGCAGGAATTTTTTAATGTGTCCCAGGTGCCATTTGCCGATACAGATCGTGGCATACCCCGCCGGTTTGAGCGCCTCGGCGAGTGTAATTTCCGAGGCGGCCAAACCTATCTCATTGATACCTGCATCGGGCGCCGGATTAAACACCATGCCGGTATGGAAGGGATACCGCCCCGTTAATATCGTTGCCCGCGACGGGGCACAATACGGCGTCGGTACGTAAAAGCTCGTTAATTTTGCGCCCTGAGTCGCCATCTGTTCCAGGTTCGGAGTCTCATACGGCGACTTTTGATACCCGAATCCGGAAATATCGCCGTAACCCAGATCGTCCGCGAAGATCAAAATAAAATTGGGTTTCTTCTTATCCTGCCCACGACTCATTGAACCGGGTAAGAAACTCGCAAGCATACTGCCGCCCACACATTGTAAAAATTCTCTGCGATTGTGCTTCATTTCCTTCTACCTTGTGTTAAAAAGAGATACAAACCGGATTTTCACCTCTCCCGATGCTGTATTTCCGCGAAAAAGTTTTCATTGAAAACAGCTTTACCTTGTTGTTTAATAGTATTGTTTGTAAGACGTAAAAGCTGGAGGATATTATATGCCGATCCCGCGAGAGACTAAAGTCAAAATTCTAGTTTGTCTTTGCGTGGTATCTTTTTCGGCCATCCAAACCATCGCCGCAGAATGGCCTCAATGGCGCGGACCCCAGCGCGACGGCGTCTGGAATGAATCGGGTATCGTTCAGGATTTCAAAGGATCTCTCCCACTCCTCTGGCGTGCCGAAATTTCCGGCGGCTATTGCGGTCCCACCGTGGCCGACGGCCGCGTCTATCTCATGGACCGGATTAAACATCCCGAATCCCGTGAGCGGGTGTTATGTTTTGATGCCCATACCGGCAAACCGATCTGGTCCCATTCCTACCCCTGTGAATATCGAAACGTCCAGTACACGACCGGGCCTCGGGCTTGCGTCACGATCGACGAGGGGCGGGCGTATGCGTTGGGCACGATGGGGCATTTGCATTGTCTCGATGCCAAAACCGGCAACGTGATCTGGAAGAAGGATCTGAAACGCGAGTATGACATACAAATGCCGCTTTGGGGGATCTCCTCGGCGCCCCTGATCGAAAATAATCTCGTCATCCTGCATATCGGCGGACGAAACAACGCCTGTCTGGTCGCACTGGATAAAACCGCCGGCCGGGAAAGCTGGCGCAACCTGGAGGAAAAAGCCTCCTATGCCGCCCCCATCCTCATCGACCAGGCCGGTAAGCGCGTCGTCGTCTGCTGGACGAGTCAGCGCCTGGCCGGACTCGATGCGCTAACCGGGAAAATCTATTGGCAGCACGCTATGCCCCCTTCACGGCGTTTTGCGATTGGGATCGCCACGCCCGTATTTTATCAAAATTATATTTTTGTCAGCAGCTTCTACGATGGCTCCTTGTTGATAAAAGTGAATCCGGATCGATTAACCACCGAAGAAATCTGGCGCCGACGCGGTCCCAGCGAACACGAAACCGATAGTCTGCACTGTTGTATATCCACGCCGCTACTGAAAGGAAATTATATCTATGGCGTGGATGCGTTTGGCCAGTTCCGATGCCTGGATCTGCTTACCGGCGACCGTGTCTGGGAAAGCGATAAACCCACGCCTCCCGCCCGCTGGTCCAATGTTCACATGGTCCGGAACGGCGAACGGATCTGGATGTTTAATGAACGCGGCGACCTGATCATCAGCAAGCTCTCTGGCCGGGGATATCACGAAATCAGTCGCACCCATATTATCAAACCGACTCAGGGACAACTCAAACAGCGCGGCGGGGTCTGCTGGTCGCATCCCGCCTATGCCTATAAACGTGTTTATATCCGCAACGATGAAGAACTTCGATGTCTGGATCTTTCGCAAACAGAAAACAGTTTTACCAAATAAGGAGTCTGATCATGAATTCGCAAAACATGAATCGTCGAACCTTCCTGTCCGCCAGTGCTGCCGGTACGTTGGCTGCTGCCGGTGCGGGCGCCATTTCTACTCCTACCGCTTCGGCACAAACCGCCGGCAAACTGGCCATCAAGGGCGGCAACCCCGTACGCACCCAATCCTGGCCCGGATGGCCCATCTGGGATCCTTCCTGTGAGGATCATATCCTTTCCATTCTACGCAGCGGCAACTGGTTCCGCGGACGAGGCAATACGGTGACTACGTTCGAAAAGAAATATGCCGATTTGCTCGGCGCCAAACGCTGCGTCTGCACCGTCAATGGCACCAATGCCTTACTGACCGCCTTACATATTCTCGATGTCGGCGTCGGCGATGAGGTGATCGTCTCG
>CAZNQT010000303.1:0-6217 GCA_964574885.1 uncultured Pirellulales bacterium | reverse complement strand
CATTCTGCGAGGGGAACGGCGGTAAATTCGTGGTGAAGCCGGTGCCGGTGTCCGTCTGGAAATCATAGTCGCCGCCCCAGTATTGGACGCGCCAGCGATGAGGAATGCTATCCAGCATTCGCAGAGAGAAATCCTCCGTATCGGCATAGGCGCCGCAGTTGTAGATACCGCCGTTGCCAAAAGTGCGAGGATAGACCCACGACAAGACGGTTCGTGGTTTATTGCCGTCAATACCGATCTGCGAAGCGGCTCCATTGGCGACATCGACGGTGTCGCCGCTGCCGTCAAAATCCATGGCCCGTCCCAGATTCGGCAGGCTGTCGGTATAGTGTGCATCGCCGGTGCGCGTGCCGTCATGCCCGTTGCCGGAGACGTCACTGGGTTCGGCGGGTTCCTGTTCGAAATCCCAATGGGCCAGTAAATTCGCCACGGCTAAGGATACTATATCGGTTGATTTCGCACCATAATCATTGGTCAGGACGCAATAGTAATTCCCGACGTCCGCCGATTCCGCCGTAGCTATCGCCAGCGTATCCGTCTGCGAACCGCTGATATCGCCGCTGTCAACGAGCATACCGGAAGGTCCGAACCACTGATACGTGATCGTAGAAGGCGAGGTGGCCTCCACCGTAAATTCCACGTCAAAGCCTTCCGGGACCGCCTGCGATACCGGTTGTTGGGTTATCACCGCCCGGTAATCGGCGTCAAAGGACCAGACAAGGCCTTTGATGACGAGATTGGGATCCGTAGTATTGGTCGTGTTGCACTCATCGATGCGCCAGTAATAGGTAGCATCCTGGGTTAATCCCGTGACGGTGTATTGTGTCGTCCCCACCGGGAGATTAGCCTGAAATTCCGGATCGCCTTTCCCTGCCCGGGCGTTGGCGACCGCATCCGGATCGTCTCCGATATACACGTTATGACTGGTGATGGCAGGGGAGGCGCCCACGCCGGTCGTCCATTGCAGGGTAACGCTCGGATCTACCACCACGCCCGTTTCTCCATCGGCCGGAGAAATCGGCTCGCGCGTCCGCCAGTCCACAAACGCCATGCCGGCTCCGCTATTATATAACGTCGCGATCTCGGCCGCTGACAGCGCCCGCTTCCAAATGGCACACTCATCAACCATGCCTACCCAGGCAGCGCCCAAACCTCCGTTATTGATCTGATTGCCGATGACGACCGGATCATTGAGACCCGCCGCCGCGGCTGTTTGGATCGGAGGTGATATCACATCGTCCTGGGTGGTATCCTGAATCCCGTCAATCCACAATTGCGTGGGTGTATTATCCGTTCCTGCCCAGACGCCCACCACGTGATGCCAGGCACCGCCCTCGACCGGGGCACCGCCCCAACTGCCGTAATCGCCGCCCTGGACGTCCAGATGAAATGCCATTGCATTATTAGTGCTGTGACGACATAAACGCCAGGACCAGTCCCCACGAGTGAACAGCCGTTGCCATTCCGGACCGCCGACCGTTTCGAGCGTAAACCACGCCTGCATTGTGATCGCGTTGGTGATGTCGAATTCCGGTTGGTTGGCAATTTCGATATAGTTATTGCCATTGAAACCCATGGCCAGGCCTACTTTGGTGTTGGGATCGGACACCCCGCCGATGTAGATGGGGTCGCCCTGTTGCACGCCGTCGTTGCCATAGATCGAGGCATCGTTAGCGTTGCCGTCTAACGGCCAATACCCCACCAAATCATTGGCCAACGGCACCGCCGCAGGGACTCCTGCCGCCAAGCTTAAACAAATTACCATAACTCCCATCAGTACTTTTTTCATTTTTGGTTCCTCCGTTTTAACTGATGATTAAACCTTACCTTTACACTCAATCTTACGAAATTTCTTTCCTGCCTGATTTACCAAAACACCAGATACTTGATTCCTGCCATACGTTACCACCTTTCCTTCGCCCCCAGATTTTTTATTCATATTTTTTTCCAGGATCTGATCTCCTGCCTACCCAATTTTCCCTGCCACAATCCTCCCTCATAAAATTCCATCGCTACAAACGATATATTCGTTATAACCTCCCATTACGCTATTTCCCGGCCTCCTTCCTCTCCTGGAAAGGCAAAGTATCTATATGTGTGTAAGTATTTAATATAAAAAGAGTTGGATTCCCAGTTTGCTGTTGTGAATGGCTGAAAGGCATGTTTCTCCCTTCCATGTACTCATGACCGAAAGATACGCAATCTAAAGAAAATATACCAGATTCACACAAACCATTTTCCTGAACGGAGCTTAAGACGCTCGATTCTTCCTCCAAACACACCTCATTACCCTTCTTTTGTACTAAAATTCACTTTTGATGTCAAGGTATATTTCTGGGAAAATTCCGCGTAAGAAAGGGAATTCAGACAGGCAGAAGTATAAAAAAATTCCTGATTCGGCATCAAATCCGGTTCAGATCTCCCGAATAAAATTTTCGTAACAGAAAACTCTGGAACTTGAGTTAAAGAAAAGACAATCATTTTCTAACATGAGGAGGACCCGGCGGAATAGCCGAATGGATAAATCCGGCCGGTTTTACACACGTGAAAGTTTAATGTCGTTCGAGACCCCCATAGCCAATCGCCAGCCAGTCGATGTCCGTCCTTTGATCAGCAGGGGGAGTAAAACTACCGGCGCCGCCTGCCTCGCAGAAATCAAAGGTGGATTGATCGACAAAAACTTTGAGCGTCGTATGGCCGTCGGCAAAAGCAACGGTACTACGTCGGTTGTGGAATATGGCTAATGGATCTACCCACCAATATTGATCGTATAAAAAATTGCCCGCATTATCCGTTGCGACTCCCATCATCCAGGAACCATAGTTACACCACTGATTCTTTACCCCTTCTTCCACAAAGACGAGTTTCTCTTCGGGATACTTAACAGCGCTTATTTTTTGGTAGGCCAGTATGTTGCCATTCCACAAATTTACTTCTTCACCCCGCATGGTCCCGGTGATCGAATACGTCTGATACAAATGATAGGAAGCGGGATCGGCAAACCGATTGTCTGCCGGACAATGATAGGCTTCGACGTTTTGCGTATATTTGTACAGTTTGCCCGCCATCATGCCGTATTCACGATAGGTCTGGGTAACGGTAGTTTCGTTCACGTAATCATTATTGGGATATGTCGGTGGATCCCCGGCGTACACCGGTGTCCTTTTGGGGTATTCCACCCACCGATCTTTCCATGTATTTTCTGAATTATGATAATTACTGCCTCCCACCAGCCAGTTCTTATTATCCTGATGATACGCGATCCAGGCTCCGATCAATACTTTTTGATTCCCCTGACAGACAGCAGCCGTTGCCAACTGTTTGGCTGTCTGTAACGCCGGCGCCAGGATCGTGATCAGGACGGCAATAATGGCAATAACGATCAACAACTCGATTAACGTAAATCCTCGTCTGCGAATCATTATTTCTCTCCTATATTATATTCCTCGGTTCGCTCACAATTTTCGGTTCCCCACCAACAATGTCTGGGAGAAAGATCCGATGTTGTCGAATTCAAGTCGAATTTTAGTATGCTCTAAAGATATTTCGCCTGGCACTTAATTAACATTATCCTACAAAAAAACAATTTTGGCAAGTTTAAAAATATCCGGCATTTCAATATGTCGTTTAGTGTTATACCTGTGTTTCTATGAGATAAGTTCTTTTCTAGCATAGGCTTAAGTTATTGGCACAGTTCACAACCGCCACGGTGTTGGAACGGTGATTTGGGGCAACTGGAATGTGACCCGCCCCCAATTCCTGGTCCACTCTTGGTGCGAATTAAACGTTTCAGCGTGTATGGTTGTATTCCTGGAACTGAGCCATAGGTGAAGCGGGTGCATTGGGTATGAGTGAACGAAGTCCCTTGCGGGATCTAAGGATGAGTGGGAAGGGGAATTAACGGATAGGTGTGAGTGATGAGAAGGAGAAAACAAGAGGGGATAAGGGGATTAACAGGATTTTCGTTTTTTCGTGAACCGATTTATCCGTCTATCCAGCCGCCGTGGATTCACGTAAGTTATTGTTATATAATCACATACGTTTATTGCGCCCTAAATATTACCCTCTCGTTTGACGATCAGGGTATTATTCCGTATAAACAAATAGATATGAATCTATGGGAAAATATGATGTTGGGGGCCATGGATCCCAAAGACAGACTTTGGATCGGAGTATCCCTGGGCGTCCTTTTCGTAGTTATCGTGGCGGCTTTTATCGTGCTGGGAAAACTACGAAACCGCCTGCACTCAACAAATCGTGATTCCCCGTTGAGATCGACTTTTACCCTGGAGCAGCTCCGCCAAATGCACCGAGAAGGACAAATATCCGACGAAGAATACCATAATCTCCGCGACACGACGTTCTCCGACAGTGGCGTCTCGAAGTGATTAGCGCTTTTCGAGTCAATTTTTTAAAAATATAGGTCCGTTTTCCGATTCTAGGGATGAACGGGATTTCTGATCCGGCATACAACGGAAAGGCAAAAGGTAAAAATTCTCGTTGGACAGAATCCTGGTTACTATGCTATACTAACCTCCGAAAGGATTCGGAATTATGACAACGCGTAAAAAAGGCGGGTCTGGAACCACTCGGCGACGTACCGGAACGTGCAGCTTTTGCGGGAAACGCGAGCGCGAAGTGGGCCCCATCATTGAGGGGCCCGACAATATTTATATCTGCGCCAGTTGCGTCGATCTCTGCTCTCACATCGTACGGCAGGAAAAACGTAAACAGGCTCACGACCAACCCCTATTCGCCGCCATCCCCAGCCCGCGGCAGATCAAGGAAAAACTCGACCAGTACGTGATTGGGCAGGAATATGCTAAAAAGAGCCTGGCGGTTGCCGTTCATAACCATTATAAGCGTCTCAGTCACACCTTAAGCGCCGACGATGATGTCGAGATCGAAAAAAGCAACGTGCTGCTGATCGGCCCGACCGGGTGCGGTAAAACGCTGCTGGCGCGCACCATGGCTCGATTTCTCAACGTACCGTTCGCCATCAGCGACGCCACCACCCTGACCGAAGCCGGCTACGTCGGGGAGGACGTTGAAAATATCCTGCTGCGGCTCCTGCAGGCGGCGGAGTTCGACCTCGAAGCGGCCCAGCACGGCATCATCTACGTGGACGAAATTGACAAGATCGGTAAAACCAATCAGAACGTCTCCATCACCCGGGACGTTTCCGGCGAAGGAGTTCAGCAATCGATCTTGAAACTGCTCGAAGGGACCATCGCCAATATCCCCCCCCAGGGCGGACGAAAACATCCCGAACAGCAATACATCCAGATGGATACCACTCAGATTCTCTTTATCTGCGGGGGCAGCTTCAACGGACTTGAAGACCTCATTAAAAAGCGTATCGGCAAGAAAATGATCGGATTCGCCGCCGAAGAACAGCCCACGGATGAAACCGCCTCGGAGACCGGCGACATTCTTCGCCAAGTCACCCCGGAAGACCTGATCCATTACGGTATGATTCCCGAATTGGTGGGCCGGTTACCCGTAATCACATCGCTGGAGCCTCTCGATGAAAGCGCTCTGGTCCAGATCCTCAACGAACCGAAAAATGCTTTAGTCAAGCAGTATAAAAAGTTTTTTGAAATGGAAAACGCCGAACTGGAATTTACGGAAGAAGCGTTACTTGCCATCGCCGGTAAAGCACTCAAGCGCGACACCGGCGCCCGCGCCCTCCGTGCCATTACCGAAGAAATTATGCTGAATATCATGTACGACCTGCCCGAACAGGATGAGGCCGGTAAGTACGTCATCGATAAAGACATCGTCGAAGGCAAAGCCTCGCTCTTCACTGCACGTAAACTCCCTAAAAAAGAAACCGCTTAGCCTTCTGCCTTTAGTTAGCCAACATTGACATTTAGGCCGGCGAAAAACCATCCGTGTCAAGCCATATTGTCCAACGATGATAAGATGTGTTTGATCCGGACCCAGAGTAACCCTTTCCATTCCTAAAGACCGGTTCCATTAAGTCCCGGACTCTCCCTGACCGATATTAGTCCTAGGAAAAGGATTTTGTCTGCCAAGAGAATTAGACCGCTATAAAACAAGGAAGACCGAGATGTCCGTAACCATGATGTGTCCTAACTTATTGTGTCGTAAGATACTTATGGTTCCCGATGAGCTGCGTGGAAAGCGCGTGCGCTGTTCCTATTGCGGCAATGTACTTCTGGTACCTCTGAAAGGCGCTCCATCTCGGGGACAG
>CAZNQT010000302.1:0-6252 GCA_964574885.1 uncultured Pirellulales bacterium | reverse complement strand
CGAACGGCCTATAATTTCCCGCGCATCCATCACACATTTCGGCACGCACGCACCGCAAACTGTACACCGATCCCTGTTCGTGACGGGACCATTTTCCGAAATCGAAATGGCCTGTTCAGGACAGACCTCTTGGCACTGCCCACAGCGGACGCATCGGCTGCGCCGCCATCCCGGCTCCGGCGCCGGCCTCCAGCTTTCCGGATTATGACACCACGAACAGCTCAGCGGGCAGCCTTTGAAAAATACCGTCGTCCGAATACCCGGTCCGTCATGAATCGCGTACTTCTTTATATCAAATATGGTCCCTTGTACGTCCATAAAATCATTGTAAATAAACCAGGTTCCGTTGGAAATGGCAATTTGTAAGTGCTTTACAAGAAAAAAGTTATGGAGGTCAATGCCAGGCGGATTTCAGCTCGAAAACTTCCAGATCCCTGATTTGCAGCTTGCCCTCTTTTACATATATACCCAGAGATTCTGGTTTCTCTGCCAAAAGGATTCCTATCGGCATATAGCGCCGTCCCCGATTGCCATAGATTTCGATAGAGGTACGATCCACCAAAAGTTCCAGGAAAATTGTACCGTTCACCGGTTTCAGCGGCGCAGTTTTACCCTGACAGGTAAGTTCCTGTTTCGCAGCGTTATAGACCACGGGTACGTCACGAATCATAAATCCGCATTCGGTGCATTGATCGACCTGGAGTTCTGCACGAATATGGAACAAGTCGCCCTTGCATTTCGCTAACGGATTCTCACCCGGATGAATGGTAAGGTTTTTCCATCGCTCTTCTTGCTGATGTAGGCTTTCGATTTCACGAATAGGTTCGACAAACAGCCTCGGCCCTTCTTCCGTGGTTCGCAGGATCAAGCAAACCGGAAACAGCATCATCTGATTAAACGGCATACCCGGCATATTCACGCGACCCCAGGCGATCTGAAGTCGCCTGCCATCTGATTCAGGAATATTATTAAACGTTTGGGAGGCGTAGAAACAATTTCCATAATGAAACTGGATTGGACCCGCTTCCGTCTTGAATTCCCGGCCGTCAAAATGTCCGATCATATAATCTCCGCTGCCGCCGTACAGAATCCACTTTTGATTCTGTGTATTACCGTCAATAGGCAGGGCAAACAATTCCGGACATTCATGAAAACACTTGAGTTTGCTATGGTACTGCCACGACTTCAAATCCTCCGAGGTGAAAAAGCCCATCTCGCGATCTTCCAGATACAAAACCATAACCCATTGATTCGTGGGCTCGTACCAAATTACTTTCGGATCGCGATTGCCTCCCTTGATATGCCTGATGATCGGATTGTTCTCGTACTTTTGCCAGGTTCGCCCGCGATCGTTGCTATACGCAATCGACTGAGTAAAAGGCCGGCCTTTGGAGAGGGCATTGTTACCGCCGGCGGAGGTATAGATGCACACAATCACTTTTTCTGTTCCCGTCTGAAAACCCGCGGTATTCTTCTCATCGACCACTGCCGAACCGGAATAGATCGTTCCCAGCTTATCAGGATGAATCGCATCGTCCAGTTCCGTCCAGTGAATCATATCGGCACTGACCGCATGTCCCCACGTCATATTCCCCCAGGACCAGCCATAAGGATTGTGCTGATAAAATAAGTGGTACTCGCCCTCATAATAGACCAGGCCGTTCGAATCGTTGTTCCAGCCGCGACGGGAGGTAAAATGAAATTGAGGACGCAACTTTTCCCGATACAGATTTTCCTGGCCGGGAAACGTATCGTCCTGGTATATGGCGTCAAAACCTTGTTTCTTCTGAGGATTATATTTGTCGATTCGCAGAATGGCTTTTTTTCCGCGATAGGGACGCACGTCGATAAATACCCAGAAATCCGGCTCCGCAGACGCCAGCTCGATATCAAAATCCCGTACTACCTGCTCGTCGATAACCAGTTGCAGAAACCGTTTCCGCGCACCGTTTTTCACCGGCAGATTGAGATAATGTTTCTGCAGCAGGAATTCATGGCTGTAATTGGGAATGGATTTTATCTGCGTATCACTTTGGACGATATGATCCACGTTGATATGTCCCCAGCCGCCGGTTCGCTGATCGACGATCTGAATTTGCGCCTCCTTCCCCTGTAAGTCCGAGACATCCCAACTGTACCAATCCAGTTCTTCCGAACCGCCCGGACGGTCGTTCGGTCCCGTGGCGGTTCGGACCGCCTTGGCATTGACGATCAGGTTCATACAGGTTGTACCGGCATACTTTCCGCCGCCGATCAGAAAATTCATGTATTTCCGCTCGATCGTAAATAACGGTGAGGTCAGTGTCCCGGTAGTGCCGTCGCCTTTATAATAGGTATTAACCAGTCCTTTACCTTTGAAGCCGGAAACCTTCATCTGCCCCGCCAACGTGCCCTGAGCCGGTCCCGGCCCAAAGGCTTCGCCGGTTACTTTCCAGTCGCCATAGTCTTTCCCTTCGAAATCCGCAATCAGAATATCCTCGGCACTCATTGCAACCGAAGCAATGACGGTAGATATAAATAACCCGATCATCAATCTATATAATAATTTCATGGTTTTAGCGTCCTTTGTCCGGCTTCTTATCCCACGGGTTGGGTTTGCGAGGTTCATACCGGGGCCGTGCGTCTTTTTCCGGCATGGTATCCACGACCGTCTGGAACTGCAACAATGCCGCTCGATGTTCCGCTCTCGTGCTGGCGATCAAATTCTCCTTCTCAAATGGATCCGTTTGCAAATCATAGAGTTGATCTATTTTCCGCTCTTCATTAACCCACACTTTATAACGCTTATCGCGGATTACCCGTTCGGCAAAATCCACCTTACCGCGTACTCCCTTTGCATCCAGTCGCGCCGGGCCATGTCCCAGAGCCATAATCCATTTCCGTGGCGAATCTTTGGCCTTGCCCAATAGCAACGGTGCAATCGACGCCCCGTCAATCATCAGATCCTCCGGAATCTTCGCACCCCCTAATTCCGCAAAGGTCGGCAGCAAATCGGTGAAATCCGTCAACGCCTCCGTGACCACTCCTTGCGGCACTAGACCCGGGCCATTTACGATAAACGGTTCACACACGCCGTTCTCCGTTTTTTTCGCCTTGCCGCCGCGGATCTTTTTACCGTGACGGACACCGGTAATTCCTCCGCCCGATCCATTATCCGTCGTGAAGATCACCACCGTTCGGTCGCGAATACCTAATTCATCTAAAGCTTTTACGATTCGGCCCACCAGAATATCCGTATAACGAACCATCGCCTTGTGTTTATCCAAGGGTGTTTTCACTTCCATCTCGACCGGCGTATGCGTAAGCGGACTATGCGTTAACGCCATGGGAAAATAGAGCATCATTGGTTGTTCGCGATGTTCTTTCATAAATTGAATGAGAAAGTCGGCGTAAACATCCGGACCGAACTTGCCGCTGTAGGTCTTACTGCCGTCTTTCGAGCTGTGAATATACGCATCCCAGTATCGCTTGCCGCTGGGCGGATTACCGGTTTCGTAACCGGTCCACATGCACCAGTCGTCGAAACCGTGTTTCCGCATCGCATCCGGCGTGATACGAAAATCATTGATCTGCCATTTCCCCGCCGCCGCTGTCGCGTAACCCGCGTTTTTCAATATCCGGGCAAACGTCATATTACTCCGTTGTTTCCAGTCAAAATACCCCACGCCCCACCGTGGTACATCCCAGTGATTCACCCAACCGGTGCGCCATGGATATTGCCCCGTCAATAGCGTCACCCGACTCGGAGTACACTGGGGCATCGAATAGGCGTTCTCGAAGCGCATTCCGTTTTTCGCCAGGGCGTCAATATTTGGCGTCTGAATCTCCTCGGCCCCGTAACAACTGATCCACTCCTTGCCGAGGTCATCGACCATAACAAATAGTATATTGGGTTTCTTTCCCTCCCGTGCTTTTACTCTCGACATTCCCGATAAAGCCCCGGCGAGGAAACCACTCCCCGTGATCCTAAGAAATGTTCGTCGATCCATTGTGAATGATTCCTATATCATTAAATTAAAAACTATTAAGGTTGGGTGGCATGGACAAATTCTTATTTGTCCATGGCGAAGCCCGTAGGGTAGGCTGTGCCTACCTAGTCGCTTACATTTCCTGCCCACAATGGGTGGCACCGCCAAGCGAGTCCGCGAGCTTGGGGGTGATAGATGCCCAATAGAAATTTGTGCGCTTTTTGCTCATCTTTTCCTAACCAAGACACTAAACCATTAAATTAAAAAACTGTTTAGCAGGTCATCGACGGTCGTAGTTGCCAGACACGCGGATTCGTCAGCGGCCCCGTAGTAGAGAAAAACCTTTTCATCTTTGACGACGAGGCCATTGGAAAACACGACGTTACCAAAAAAACCCTCCGTTTCATAAGGCTGATCGGGCAACAGCAGCGGTTCATCGGCCTGCTTCACAATGCGCCAGGGTTCGTCCGGATCAAGCAGCAGGCAGAACAGAGAATATAAACTGTTATCGCCTTTGCCGTGATAAATGATAAGCCAACCCTCGTTGGTTTTGATCGGAGGAGCGCCGCCGCCGATTTTCATGGATTCGTACGGTATATTGCGGGGCCGGAGCAGACATTTATGGTTACCCCAGTGCAACAGGTCGGGTGATTCAGCATACCAGATGGAGGCCTTGCCGAAGCCGGAATTATTGGGCCGGTGCAGGGCAATATATTTACCGTTGACCTTTTCACCGAAGATAGCCACGTCTTTGTTTTCCGGATGAAAGATAAGACCTTTCTTTTCGACGGTCTTAAAATCATCGGTGACAGCCAGCATGGTAGCCCAGGAATCGGCGGACACTGCCGTATAGTTGATATAATATCTACCGTCGATACAGGTGACGCGGGCGTCTTCGACTCCGTACTTCTCTACGCCGCTGGTTGGATAGATAAACGGTTTGTTTTCGACGGTGAAGTGGACGCCGTCCGTACTGCGGGCCAGGCGGATATGGCTCATGGTGGACAGGTAGTCCTGACCTTTATAGACGACGCCGCGGGTATCTTTGAGACGAACCTCGGGATCGGTTTCGGAGAATTCCAGAATCTCGGGCCGGGCATCGCCGTCCTCGAAACGATAGGTGGGCACCCGAACGCAGCCGGCCTTTTCAATACACCCTTCCGCAGTACGCAAAAGCAGCAGGATTTCATCACCAAACGCGGTGGCGCCGGGATTAAAAGCCCCCAATACGCGATAGCCGTCCAGGGTAGGCTTAACGTCTGCCGGTCCGATCACGGGATTTTCAACGTGTTTTTCGATCACAAGTTCACTCCTAAATAGAAACGCATAATGTTTCATAATGTCATTCCCGCGAAGGCGGGAATCCAGGATTCTCCTGGTTTTGTTATCCCTGCCGGAACACGATCGGGGTGGCAGCCACCGAGTCCGAGAGGTGGATGGTGATTGCGGTACACTTCTCACTTTCCCACCTTTCGCACCTTTCTCACTCTCTTATCCAAACCGTCAACTGTAAATCCTAATCCATAATTATTGTGGACTGAAGACTGTGGACTCTTCCACTCATTTACCCATCTACTCATTTACCTGTCGCCATACCCACGTAATAGCACCTATGATCCTGGGATATATTTTTACCAGATTTACTGACAGGATCAAAATGAAAATAATATTGGGTAATGTCCAAATACTACCACGCTACGTATCGAAACCACCTCGACAGAGAGACAGGAAAAAGCCCTGAAGGTATGTCTGAGGGTGGAATATATCGGTGGCGACAAAGCGATAAACTCCTATGAACCGGAACCGACGGGTACCATGCCCACGCAGGATTTATCACGGGCATCGCTCGCGTGGGCATGTATTGGCCTGTTAAAGAGCCGGGAGCGCCAGCGACTGGGCGCCACGACGGGTGGCATGGCTACGCGCAGCTTAACCATGCTTTCTCTCCGACGCTTTCCTTTAGAACATTCATCCGGGTGGCAGCCACCGAGTCCGCGAGGTGGATGGCCGGGTGCCGGGTGCCATGCCCACGCTTGCGTGGGCATGTAGCTCCGTCGCCCCCGGCGGAGAATACTCTTCTCCGGGCGTCAACCGAGGCCGTCCGTTTGGCTCTAAAGTATGAATACAGCAGATCGCCATAAGCTTGGGATTGGAGTATGCCGTCCGTCCTCGGGGTAGGCCAAAAAAAAGCAAAGAAACGTACAGATGGAAGCGGTTAAAAAAGTAGAATGTCCCGAATGGCGGTCCGTTAAGCAGATTAAAAAAATAGGTCTCCCATTACCGA
>CAZNQT010000301.1:0-6270 GCA_964574885.1 uncultured Pirellulales bacterium | reverse complement strand
GATAACCTTGCTGTCGTCTTCTTTTAAGTACTCCAAACCGTCTAAAGGATTCGATGAAATCATATCCCACATTACCGCCTTGTTCAAGAAGGTTTTAAGACTGCTCACCTCTATGTTGACCGTGCGTTTTTTAATGGAAGTCTTTCCGTAGGGAGTGAATTCCAGCAATCGGAAACGTTGAAAGGCTTCAATTACATCTGGTGTGAGTTGCGAAAGCCGGGACAGATGCGGCCTCTCGGAATCAAGGAACCTCTCAAACTGCTTGATAACCCTTTTATTGCGGTTGTGATATGAAGCCGAATGCCTGTTTTCTGTTCTGTCTTGATATTCCTGGAAGAATTTGCGGATGGGGAAATCTTTCTTGAGCAGGCCAGCTTCACCCCTTTCCAGCCTTGCTTCGATATCTCCCCTGGCTTTTTCGGCGATTGTTTTGGACCGACCAATTTTTCTGCGGACCAGCTTCCCGCTGAGGTAATAGCCCACATACCAAGTTTTCCCTCTTTTATTTTTTCTGGAAAATAAAAATGCTATAGCATACTCCCAAAATAATCCCGCGAGATTGCTATGACAATATACACTGAACGTAAGTCCAGTGCAAGTAGAAAGTAATGAGTAAAAATAAAATGGAGGCGGGGGGAGTCGAACCCCCGTCCCGAGACGTTTCCGAACGAGCTTCTACGTGTGTAGTCGATCCTTTAAAGTTTCGCCGCGGCGGACTCCGAACGACAGGATTCCGTTTTAGCTAGTTCGATCAATTTCTCACCTGAACCGTACCGAACGACCGGTTCAGGCCAGCCCACTGTCGTCGCTCCAGCCCATTAGCGGGCGTCACAGGTGGAACGGACTGCGATTAAGCAGCCATGCGCAACTGTGTGTTGTCGCTTAAATGTTTTGCCGGATGATTTACCAGGCCCACCGGCGTCCTGGACACGCGACTCGAACGTCAACTCGTCCGGTCGAAACCTTTCGCCCCCAAACTATCATCTTGGATTATTATACCCAAATTAAACGGTCAATACAAACGGATATCCATACGCAGCGTCTGGAGTAGCCAGCGGTAAAAGGCGCGGCCGAGGGTTTGTTTTTCGATTATAATTTTACTGCGGCCCACCATCCCGTCTCGCAACTGACCCTGGGGATCCGTCACCGGCAGTACCAGTTCGTGGGTAATCTCGGCCGGTTTCAATGCCTCCTGGACATTGGCTGCCGGCAGGGTGGGCACCTCTCCTTTAAATGCCGTCGAAAACGCCGGATTCGACATTGTATAAACCCGCATGGGCTTTTCCTCGACTCGGCTTTTGATCACTTCGTCATCCCACGCCCACAATTTTATTTCCGCCGCCAGTCCTACTTTCACCTGCCCGATATCCCGGTTATTAATCGCCGTAACCGCCTCAAATTCATTCGGATCATACACCGCAAACAGAGGCGTACCGACGGGTAAGTAACTGCCCACCAGTTTTTCCAGCGGCCTTTTCGTACGAAGCTGCACAATGCCGGTCAGGGGCGAACGTATTTTCAACTTCTTAACTTTTTCCTTTACCCTGGTTATCTGTGCCAGCAAGCCGTCGATTTTCGCCTGGGTTTGCTCTACCATCGGTTGCCAATTTCGATCTCGTTGCGCATAGTTTTCTTTTTCCGCTTCTTTCTGCCGTCGTTCTAATTCCAGATTCACCAAACTCTGTTCCAGTTCCGGATCGGATAAGACTAACAGTACCTGATTCCGTTCGACGAATTGCCCATCCTGAATAAAGGTGGGATTTGTTTGCGGCTCGATAAATCCGGCCTGAGTAACGTACAGCGGCTGCAACTTCGACGGCCTCAGCACACATTGGCCTTCCACACTTTGTTCGACCGGTATCGCCAACACCCCATAGACCGTCCCGCCAATTAACAGAACTAAAATCACCGCCGTCGCGATATGCATGTGAATTTGTTCGTGTTTGGTCATAATAAACTTGAAAAATTTGATCACCGGCGTAACGAATGCATTAAAAATGCAGCCGATCGCCATAAACGCGCCTACTACCCCCCACCCATACGGATCGAGAAATCGCCATACCATTAGGGTGATCGCGAACATGATAAACCAGCGATAGATCGCACTGCACACGGCGTATCCCAGCACGCCCGGTTCTCGACCCTCCACATCGAGCGGTTTTTGTGCGTCCGTGACGCCCATCACGTACCGTTGCATTAAATACCAGAGATAATTGCTGCCCTTTTGCTTAAGATTGGGAATCTCCATCAGATCCATCAGAAAATAATATCCGTCGTAGCGCAGCAGCGGATTGCCGTTAAACATCAGAGAGTTCACACTCGCAATCAACATGATATTCAAGGCGATCTGGTTCAACGGCGTTTTCGGCTGCGTCAACGCCCAGACGTAGGTTGCCAGTGACGCCAACATGATCTCGACTACGAGTCCCGCCGCCGTTATCCACATACGCTTATGCTTCGCCGATATCATCCAGGAATCGGAAACGTCGCAGTAGGCGCAGGGCATAAAAACCAGAAACAGGATGCCCATCTCGTGCACCTCGCAATCGAAATGCTTGCTCGTCAGGCCATGTCCGAATTCATGTATCGCTTTGATCACGATCAGTACGGGAATCATCATCAGGATATTAAACGGATCGAGTATGGGTTTTCGCTGGCCGAACTTATCGACGTTCCCGATTACCAGCGCCAGCGCTCCCAGAAAGATCAATATCGATACCACTTGCATAAATCGACTGAAAATCAATCCCCCCAGATGCCGATTCAACCAGTTTAGTATTCGATCCGGGTCCAGCAGCGGTATGCGATAAAATAAAAATTCCTGTCGCAGTTTTTTGATGAATCCGCGTCTCATCATTTCCTTGCGCTTGAGCAGATAATCGGCGCCTTCGGCGCCCGACCCCAGCAGCAGCGCCGCCCCGCGCAGCATGATAATGAAATTCATCACGGCCTGACTATCGTATTCCTCCTCCGGGAAGCGTTCGGCCAGTATCTTCGAGACGTCTTCCAGCGTGCTGTTGCCGTCGAGCATTTGATAAATGGTGTATTCCGGCGGACGCAACCGGTAGTACCGCAGCGTGGTGGGATCCTTAAGTACATAACAGGGTTTGCCGTAATAGACCTGCTCGGTGATCTCGACGTCCGGGCGAACTTTCGGCAGCGTCTGCCGATCCTCCTGGGGTTCCGGCGTACCAAACGATAGATTGTCAATATGTTGTCCCGCCATCAACCACTCTACCTAAAAGAACGTTACTCTAAAGAACCGAATCACTTTACGCAACAGAACATAACCCAGGGGGCGTTTCACGGTGGCGATTTTCGCGGCGCCGATACTGCCGTCCCGCAAACCTTCCAGGATATTATTGTCTATCAACTCCTGGTCCGGCACCGGAATTCGAACTTCATATACATTCCCCTCCTCGGTGATCTTGGCCATTTGGCTGATTTGTCCCTTGTTGGTTATAACGGCTTTGAGACGAATTTCCGGATAGGCCTGCAGGAAAAATTCCACCGTCGCATTGGGATCCGCCGGATCGTCCAACGCCCGCAGCACCCAACCGATCTCCTCCTGCGGCACCTCCAGAATCAACTCCCAATGGTTGGGATCGGCCAATTCGCAGATCATATCCCCCTGATTGACGGTCTTGCCTTCCAGATATTTCAGGTCTGGAGTTAAGATCAATCCCGAGATCGGCGCCTTCAACTTGCATTTCTCAATTTGGTTCTGCACCAACGCCATTTGACTGGCATAGCGCTTCATTTCCAGTCGATATTCTTCTCGCTGGGAGGTGCTCGAGGCATTATTATAATTCACTTCGCTGATGGCGCGTTCGGCCCCCAGCGTATCCAGTCGTTCCCGAAAGTCGGTATCCTTCAGTTGAAGGAGGAGTTCTCCCTTTTGAACCCTGCCGCTATCTCGGTAGATTCGGGTGATTTCCAGTCCATTCAATGGAGCATTGATAATCCGCCGATCTCGGGGAGTCAGTTTACAGGTACAATCGATCTGAATTGTCCAGGGGATAAACGCCCCGATGATTGCGCCGATCAGAACGACCGCCAGAGCAATCGTCCATTTGCGGCGTTTCTTCGGATCTTTTTTTACTTTCTGCAAACGCCCTAACGGCTTAACCCACGGTACCGATGCCATCTCCAGGGCATTGGACAGTCCCAAGGCGCCGTGTTTGGCGATACTCGCTATGATCCCTGCCAGATTCGTCCCCGTGGCTTCATCAAATCCCTCCGCGATTACTACTCCCAGATATTTTTCCTCCTTTTGCATCGGCTGCAGAAATATCTGATTCAACTGACTCACATTAAAATAATGTTTCAACAGAGGAGTCAATTCCTCTTCTTCCGGCAGTTCCACTAGTTGGTCCCGCGATGCGACAATCGGCTTCTTGATCCGCAGACAATGCTTGCTCAGCTTCTCCAAAGACTGTATCAGCACGGCACGACGATCCGGCTTATCCACGCCGCTGACCGCCCGCAGACCGCGCTTGATCTGCGGATCCACCCAAACAACCAGACGAGTACAACCTATCGCTTCGCGACCGAGATTCGCGACTTGATAAATGACTTTCTCGGCTTCCAGCGAGTCATGCACCGATTCGGCAAATTTCAATAGTCTTGCCAGGGCCTTGCGATCATCTTCCAGGACTGCCGTTCGACGATGTGCCAGATACGCCTGGCCCGCTTCGGCGATCTGCCCCAACAAACCCACTACGGCACGATAATCTTCCGGACTCAGCGTATCGCTGCCGATGTATTGAAGCACCATCGCCACTTGATTGGCAGCACGCAGCGGATAGAAAAACAACGGATAGGGACAACCATTCTGCATGTGCGTTTCCGTCGTCACTTCGGTAGAAACGGACGCGCCTCCGCCGCCCGGTGGTACGACCAGGGGTCTGTTTTCTTTTACCGTCCGCTGCACCGCTTCGACAACCAGTCGCTTCTGACCTTCCGACTCATTAATGCCACATAACTCGATCTCCATGTGGCAATAGCACTGCGGGGGTTGATCTGTTTGCGTCAGCCAGATCGCCCCTCCGCGTGATCCTGTTGCCGCCACGCTCATTTGCAGGTAATTCGCAAAAAACTGCGGCGGCTCCAGATCCGCCGACGGCAGTTTCTTGATCTGACCTAATATCTCTACTAATCGCTGTGTTGCTTGTTCTTCCGGCACCTGGTAACCTCTATTCCCCCTTGCTGCACGGTCTTTTCTTGATTCTAGCTATACCCGGGTTGGGGTCAAGTAATTATAGGATCGATCCAGGCGATCCTCTTGGGACGCCAAATAAAATAATGGCAAAGACCCAAACCAGGGCAATGGTTTGCTGGGTATCACTATGTTGTCAGACCGGATAAAAGCTCGCCCTCGATTTATGGTATGGCTGGCCGAGAGGAATCCGGCAAGATCACATCTTTCTCCGGAGTTTTATTTTCCAGTGACAGTTCCCAACGCAGCGGCATCTCCTCGGCATTAGTCGTCGAGGCATCGGAGACCATCAGCGATTTACGGTGGTTCTCTCGGGTAGCTATGCCACGGGGAGAAGTCAAATGCGCACTCTGTGATTCCTGCATTGACGTTGGCCGCCAGTACAGATCCTCACCCTGATAAAGCCCCTCGACTTCATTATTCACTACGGTGGCCGGCTTTCGATCGGTCGGATTTCCTTCTCGGTTAGGCCGAGAACTGTCTTTTATCATCCCGATCACTAATAAGGAAACCAGTCCGATCGTCATGAACCAAAGCAAACTCGCCCCCAGCATAACGTGCCGTTGCGAGGCAATAATATCCGTGGTATCGGAATCATCATTAGATACCCTATGTCCTGTTATCAACCATAATCCCAAGGCGGTTAACACCGCATATAATAGGGTCGTCAGGGGCGCGCGCAGCGCCAGCGGATTCGAACCGATCCGACCCACACTTTCCGCAGACCGGAAACTCTCCAGTAAAATTTGAACCAGGGCTAAAACAATCCCGGAGAGTAATGCATACAGTGCCAACTGCGATAACATCCGTTTATTATGGGGATCGCGATGCGCTCGACTCTTCAAAAACATCTCCTGAAATGCCCTGAATAAGCGCTTTCGATCATAAGTAAACAATCCCAGTCCCATCGTCATTCCCAACACCAACAACAATGCCCCCGGTGCGATCATATATTTCAGGGAAGGCCCCCCGCTCAGGCTCAATAGTATTCCCCCTACTATTATCGTTCCCAGCAGTGCTGATAGTCGCTTCAGGGCGGGCACGGGCTACTC
>CAZNQT010000300.1:0-6270 GCA_964574885.1 uncultured Pirellulales bacterium | reverse complement strand
GCTTAGCACCGGCAGCGTCGAGGTCATCGTACGCGGCGAGGGGGAAAAAACTTTTGTGGAACTGCTGAGCCAGTTGAGAGATCGGTCGGCGTGGCACACCATTGCGGGAATTGCCTTTCGAGACGAGCAGAACCGAGTGATAGTCACCCCCACGCGGAATTTGATACCGGATCTCGACAGTTTGCCCTTTCCGGCTTACAACTCGATCGACATGCCCACGTACGGGCGCCAATCGAAAAATCATCCGGGTCTGGTCAGTATCGAACACTCGCGCGGTTGTATCGATTCCTGCGACTTCTGCATCCTCTGGAAGCACATGGGGCAAAGCGTCAACGGCAACGGTCGATTCCGACCCTGCTGGCGGACGAAAAGCGGTCAACGAAGTTTCGAGGAAGTGCAGCGTCTGGTGCACGATTTCGATCGACGTACTTTCGGCTGGGTGGATCCCACGTTTAACGCACGACCGGAATGGTCGGATGCGTGGTCGGAGCTCATGCTGCATTCGCCTCTGGTCAGTCCCCGCGGTCCGAAGACCGTCCATACGGCCTGGCTGCGGGCCGACGGCGTGGTGCGCGATGAGAAACTCGGTATTCTGGAAAAACTCGTGCGCGCCGGATTGCGACAGGTGATGATCGGCATCGAACGTGACGATGATTCCGGTTTAACCTGTTTGCATAAAACGAATAACCACCTGGATATTTGCCGGGAAGCCTTTGCCATCTTACGGGAACGCTATCCGGAGGTCTATTCGATCGGAACGATGATCTACGGTCTGCCTGACGACACCGCCGCCGATCTCAAGCGACTGGTCACTCGTCAGTATGAATTGGGCGTGGATTACTGTTTTATGATCCCCCTGACGCCCAATCCCGGCACCGAGGTAGCCCAACGAGCAGAGCGAGACGGCACCCTCAGTAATCCCGATCGATCCAGTTATAACTTTCATACGCCGGTCTGCCGTACAGAGAGCCTAACTTTACGCGACCTGGAGAATATCTATTGGAAACTCATGTTCCGCCCGGACGCCCGGCGGCTGAGGCGCAGTTTGAAAATCTTCTTTACCGAGCGCAACCGTCGTAAACGTAAAGTACATTTATCACTCCTACGTCACGGCACGCGCATCGCTGCCAAAAGCCTAACCCATAAAGTCATTCATCCGAAAATGCTTCAACCCACCCTTCATTCAAGGAGACCATCATGGTACGACAAGTAAAATCCAACGTTACCCCTGCCTGGAAAGCGATGTTAGCCCTTGGGGTTGCCGCCGGCGCATTGCTCTGGCATCTACTGGCGTGCACGGAAAGTCCGATGTCCTTTTCGCCCGACGGGGAGAATCTCGCCTTTGTGACCATGGAGCCCTACGATCCCGACGATATGGAAATTGCCGATACCAATTTGTATCGACTCATGGTCCTCACGAAAGGGAAGGAACTCAAGGTAGTCGAAGAAACCAGCAAATTCATGCTTTCGGCGCCGGCGTACAGCCCGGACGGGAAGCAATTATGCTATCTGCGCGTGCCGTTACTCTCGAAAGAACAAGCGAACCTGTTGAAAAATACGGAACCTATAAAACATCAGAAAATTACGATTGAACCCGATTCCGCTCACGATTCTGAAACTTCAGAGTCTATAGCCGTGTCGGAACCGGAAACTGCCGACATGACCCTACCGCCGGCGGAACACGTCTATGAGACCGTAGAATACTTTATGTCGGCGACTCATATTCCCGCAGCACTCATTGTCCGCGATGCGGAGAGTTATGCCATTCAATCCCGCACCAAGATTGAAATTCCCCTTTCCAAGAAGGGTACGGAACTTATGTTCACATACCTGACTTGCCGCCCTCAATACAGCCCGGATTCGCAGTGGATTTACCTGCCAATCCCCTATTTTATCGCCGGGATTAATCCTGCCGAAAACAAAATGAATGTCCTGGCCGGGCCGGTATCTTTCGGGAAAGACGAACCATCGTTCACGATGGCGGCAGTATCACCCGATGGGAAAATTATCGCGACCCTAACCGGAGGTAATAAACCCATCCTGGGATTGATCCAAACGGATGGACAAAAATCGACCTATTACCGCTTAGCGGAACCTCCCTCACTCAGCGGCGTCGTCTGGAAGGATGATAAAACTCTGGTGCTATTGATTCCCGCCAAAGATAAAGATACATCCCAAATAGAACTGCGGTTTCTTAGTGCCGACGGCGCCGAGCAAAAAACCATAACCATCGATTTGCCGGGCTTAAAACGAGATGACGATTTTATGATGGGCGAGCTGGCATTATCGCCCAATGGTCGTTTTATGGCTATCAGTTTTTTGAATCATGTGTATTTTCTCAATATCAATGGCAAACTCCTTCATCATGAGGAATATCCTAAAGAAAGCGGTCTGTTACAGCCTACCTATGCGCCGGATTCGAAGCAGGTAGCGTTTAAATATTTAATCGAAGAGAATAACAATCTTGGCCGAGTCACCGAGATTGTCTTTTTCACTCCGGAGGGTAAGGAAACCCGTCGCTTCAAAGTGCCGGTCAGTCCATTCATGCAGGAGGCCATTAAAAAACGCAAAGCAGAACAAGAGAAAAAAGACGCGGGAACCCAGCCTCCGGGTTATCAGAAAATTGACAAGTAGAATAAAAATGGAACTGTTAACGGAAATATTCTCCTACGTGTGCGGTCAGAACCGCTGCTTTATCATCGAGGGCGAGGCGCTGCCGGTCTGTCAGCGGTGCCTGGGGCTCTATGCAGGAGTATTCTTTACCCTGACGTGGGTGATTCTATCGCGAGCCTATCGGCGCGGTCTGCCAAGCCGGTCGATTACTCTGCTACATATCGGCATGATTCTGACGGCGATGGCAGGCGGTATGCATCTTTTGGATACAGGTCCACGCTGGCGGTTGCTTTGCGGGCTCTGGACCGGACACGTCGTCACCCTCTGGCTCCTAGGCGGCGGTATTCAGTTACGATTTTTATCCAGCCGCCGATCCGTTTTGCAACCGCCCTGGCGAATCCAGGAGAAAATCGGGGCCTCGATCACGGCCGGCCTGGTAACCCTCCTGGCCGTGCTATTCCCGTATCTACAAATCCTCGGCAGTTTCTTCTGGTCGATCGTAATCCTTCTCGGTTTTCTCGCTAGCGGGGGGATTTTACTCTCTGCGATCCTGTCGTTGACAATCTATGGGAAAAGTCGTATCTTACGGATTGGGATAACCCGGATTTCGCCATAAAAGGCGGCAAAGGCCCACGAAGTAAGAATTAAGAGAATCCCTGTAATTCGGGCCAGCGAACGACGACCATAAGAGTAGATTGGTCTATGGAGATTTTCAGACTTTCAAAAGGAGATTGCCATGCCGGGCTGGATCGAGCGAAAATTCAACGAATACAAGGAACGCCGTAAGCATGAGGTGGTTTTTTACACCTATCCCAAGTTTATCTTTTGCTGGCCCATCATTTTCATGGGTTATTTCCTCTGGTTGTTTGACGACTTAGGCTGCAATCCGGAAATTCTGGCCTGGATCTGGGGCATTACGTTGGTTATTGTAATGATTACCATCGGTTTCGATCTGAACCGGAATCTCACGATTTTCTGGGTGGTTTTGGTCGCTGCGTTTTGGTTTTTAATCATCTGGCTACGCGATGCGAAAAGCGTACGCCTGTTTTCTCACATCTATAATTTCTTTGCCGATCTGGATCCGGCCTATTCGCGCAACCTGGGATTGGGTTTGAGCATCGTATTATCATTACTATTTCTGATTATGTGGTTATGGACCCGATTGAATTCCAAGTGGCGGATTACGCATAACGAATTCGAACATTACCAGTTCGGCAAGATGGATGATTCGTTGGCGCGTGGCGCCAAGCGGGTTCGGGCCAGTTATCCTGATTTTTTTGAGTTGTTGTTATGCCTGGCCGGCGATCTGGTAATCTTTGATTCCGTCGGGCGTCGGGAGTTACGTCGCATTCAACACGTTCCGATGCTGCCTTTGGTGCGGAGGCGGATCGACCGCATTCTCGAAAAGACGGCGATCACGGCCGGCGAAATGGACGACGAAGTCGAAGCCGCCGACGAAGGGCTCGACGAACACGAAGATGACATCGATCGATCCCTGTAAGAATTCAACGGGAATTACCCGCGTAAGAAAATACTACCGAGATACAAAGGCATCCAAATGAAAAACTGCAATCGCAGAGATTTTCTTACACTTGCGGCCGCCGGTGTATTCGCGAGCATCGTACCCGGCTGTAGAACGGATTCTCAAGTTAAGAAACGACCTAACGTTTTATTCGTCATTTTCGACGACCTTCGCCCGACGTTGGGTTGTTACGGCAATAAGGAGATCAAGACACCGCATCTGGACGAGTTCGCCAAACGATCGATGGTGTTCCGGCAGAGTTACTGCCAGGCGGCGGTGTGTGCGCCATCCCGAGCGTGCGTGATGACCGGGCTGCGACCGGACACCTCGCGTGTATGGCACCTGGGCGATAAATTCCGAGTCAACATGCCCGACGTCGTCACCATCCCCCAGCATTTTCATACCTACGGCTACTATACGGTTTCGATGGGTAAAATATTTCATAACTATATGCCGGATCCCGTTTCGTTTGACGAAGCCGACCTGAGACCCGAGGCATACAGCACCCCGGATATGATCGACCGAGACGCCGAGACGTTCTATTACGATGAAGAGATCAAAAAAGAACACGCCCTGGTACGTGCCCAGCGCATCCGGGAAAATCCCCATCGCTACGCCGGCGGCTGGGCGTACGGTCGAAGCACGGAATGCGCGGATGCGCCCGACGAGGCGCTCTATGACGGCGCCCAGACAGAACTGGCGATCGAGACACTGAAACGATTGAAAAAGAAAGATCAGCCTTTCTTCCTGGCGGTCGGTTACTATCGGCCACACCTGCCGTTCGTAGCGCCCAAAAAATACTGGGATTTGTACGACCGGGACCGTATCACTCCGGCAAGCAATCCGTTCTTACCAAAAAACGCACCGGTTATGGCTATGAATTCCGCTTACGAACTGACGCATTGTTACGATCTGGAATTTGTAAAGCATCCGGCGATTGAACCGCTGCCCGCAGAGACGGCCCGTTTGCTTAAGCATGGATATTACGCATCGGTCAGTTACGTTGACGCCTGTTTCGGCAAATTACTCGCCTCGCTCAAAGAGCAGGGATTGGCAGATAACACCATCGTCGTCGCCTGGGGCGACCACGGCTGGAAACTGGGCGAGCACGGCAGTTGGTGCAAGCAAACCAATTATAATATTGACACCCGGGTACCGCTGATTATTCACGCCCCGGCTATGAAAGCCAAGGGGCAAGCGTGCGATCAACTGACGGAATTAGTGGATATCTATCCTACGCTGTGCGATCTAGCAGGATTGGAGATTCCCCAAGAACTGGAAGGAACCAGCCTCAAACCTTTGTTAGATACTCCAGAACGTCCCTGGAAATCGGCCGTGTTCAGCCAATTTCATCGCCGGCCGAAAGTATCGCTGGATAAAAAACGTTACATGGGCTACTCGATGGTCACCAAAAAATACCATTATGTCGAATGGTATTACTGGGACAAAGACAAACAGGCAGCCGGCGACCACGTTGCCAATGAGTTATACGATCTAACCGCCGATCCCCAAGAAAACATCAATATCGCGGACCTGCCCGCCAACGCTCCCCTGGTAAGCAAACTTGCCCAACAACTTAAGGCCGGCTGGCGCGCCGCCAGACCGAAATAACGCTAATCTACACCGTGCAAATCAGTATCTGAATTTTTTACAACGAACTGCTTTTCCCGTAACTTATTCCCTCGAATTGGCCGGGGGAAGATCCTGGCTGAGGAGGTGGAATCGTTTACGCCAGGCGCGGATTTCGGTTTTGCCCAGCAGGCGCATGAGAACGCGTTTGGCCAGCGAAACGCCGCCGGCGCGCTGATTATCCCAGAACAATTTCGGCACCCAGCGAAAATTAATCTCGTAGCAGGTGGAATAAAGTCGGAGGTGATCCAGCCGGAATTTTTCCATGCTAAAGCCCATATCGTTTTTTATCTCATCGGCCCGGTACGGTTCATAAAATACGGGGAATACGCCCATCGGTTGTTTTTGGCTGAGTTCGTTAATCAAATCCAGGGTATTTTGTACGTCGTCCGGGGTTTCGCCGGGCAATCCCAGGACGATACTCAAGACGGGGAAAAACCCGCAACGGCTTAACCGGTGCACGGTCTCGCGGACCATATCGGACCAATCGTCCGGTTGAAAGGGAG
>CAZNQT010000299.1:0-6272 GCA_964574885.1 uncultured Pirellulales bacterium | reverse complement strand
ACTGTCCGGCGTCGCCTGGATGGCCAGGATCGGATCGTTCACTGTCATCACGTCGTCGCCGGCACCGCCCAATCCGGTAAAGAGATCCACCTCGGCGACCTGCATCCTTCCGCTCCCGCCCCTGATGGTCGGATAGGTCATCTTGTACGAGGTATAAGCGGTACTGTTCGTCAGGTCAACCACCGAACCGTACGCCAAGCGACCCGGATCGGCATTCAATCCCGCGTCGGAACCGCTGCCAATCAACGTCCAGCTCTCGGCCAAGCCCGTGCTATTGTCGGTACTGACGATAGCATCATTGGTTCCCCAGAGCGTCCACTCGGCCGGATCGCGTTCCGGGGCGTCGTTCGCCGCTCCGAGACGGAAGCTCTGCACGATGGATGATCCATAGGCCGGTGTGACGATAAAACCAGTGTTGTACCGATCAGCGCCAAAGTTCAGGTACTTGGTACCGAAATTGGTATCCAGCACATTAGGCGGGGCCTCACCACCGGGGTAGCTGCTATACGAGATGGGTCCATCGGCATCAATCGCGATGATGGGATCGCTCGGTACAATTAATTCCAGGCCCAAGGCAGGAACTGCCATTACTGCCGATACCAATAGTAACGACAGAAACATTTTTTTTGCCATTTCACTTCTCCTTTACTGTATATACTATCCATTCATTTTTGGGCGATATGATTTCCTGTGTCAACTTTCCTTTGCTTTATACTCTCCTTGTGCTATTTTCCTGCGTCACAAAAGCGCACTTTTTAACGCTCCTGCGTCTCTCTCTCCGCTGGGTTAAACTCCTTTGATCACCAGATATATTTTTAGTATAATAGAATGCAACTATCGCGCCAAGTGAAAAATTAAGATTTTTTTAGATTTCTGTTAAAGACCGGTTCTTACGGTCGTCCAAGATCGCATTTTCGTTTCATAAGGTGTTTAATTGCAAGTATTTATGAAGATTTTTTCAAAATACGTCGGCATGATTGTTTGTTTAAGCCGCCTTTAATCTGACCGCTCATCCGGTACTTAAGTGTTGAAACGCCTCGTAATTGAAGGTAGATAGCGTTTTTATTTGATAGTGACTATTACTTCGCCTTGATCGGGCGGATTTTGATGTTACAGAAAGAGACCTGCCCGTGATCACCCTGCAGGGCGATATAGCCGAGGTTCGATTTGGCAAAGAGAGGCATCCTGCGGAACTTGCTTTTGGCCACTCGTTCCTTGAAGTCGTCGCTGTTTAGAACATAATCGAAATACTTCATTCCGTTAATCTGATGCTCGCACTTTTCAGGCGTGACAAGCAGGCGGATGTGATTCCATTGCCCGGCGGGTTTGGTGGCATCGAGCGGCTTGGCGGTGTTGGGATCCATCGGGGGCTGGTAGAGCGCGTACAACCACCCGCAACGAATCGGATCCGGCGCTAGCTGATTGTCCTCCAGTTGGAATTCGGGACCGGTCGCCCAGGCAGCGCCGCCCTGGTCGGTGACGTGAAACATAATACCGCTGTTGCCGCCTTTAGAGATGTTGTAATCCAGTTGCAGCTCGAACCAGTCGTATTGCTCATTCGTGCACAGGTCACCCGCATTATGCGGATCGGCACAGGTTAGAATGCCATTGCGGACCTGCCAGCCCGGCCGAACATTCTCCCGCTTGAAGTTATGCCACCCGTCAAGATTCCGGCTAGTAAACAACAACTTCCAGCCAGCCTTTTTTTCCGCTTCCGTGAGAATATTCCGCTTGGCAGCAGCGGCGGCCTCGGCGGCTATTTTCTTTTCCAGGCTCGCTTTCCACTCCTCGCCGAGTTCCTGCACGGTGCGACCGGTGTATTTTTTCCACAGGTCCTCGGTATATGTACCTGCGCGCGCGGCCTCGTTCAACTTACTGACAATATCCTTGTCATACGTTTCGGTAACCCAGTTCAGGAAATTGCCGGTGATGCGATAACTGCCATCATAGCGGGCTCGGGAAATGTTCCTGCTGGTAATCTCGGCGCCGTGCGTCTCCGGCTCGTACAGGAACCAACGGATATAGTCGGCGATTCCTTCCACCAACCATCCCGGAGTGCGAGTAGCATTAGGATTGGTGCGCCGGGCCCGTCCGTACTGCTGCACGGCATGGACCATCTCATGCACAATCGCACCTATCGCTTCCCCCTTCAGATTCTGCCTGAACCAGGAGGCGGCACATCGGATGCGCGTCCCGCCCGTTGCGGCGACTCCTCGCATGCTTGCACTGAATATGATGCTGATTCTGTGAGGGGCTTCATACCCTTCACTGGGCAGCATCTTGACGATTTTCGGATACCATTTCTCTACGACCGGCGCCAATTCCTTATGCGTCCATTCCGTCAAGTCAGGCGTTTCGGACGTATCGATGATAATTTGATACGTGCCTCCCTCCGCCTCGACGGTTTCCCGGTGTTGTGACAAGGCGGATGGTGGGGCTGATATCGCCGCCACCGCCGGTGCGTCAGCATCGATCACGTCGATTTCGCTATAAAACGTGTTGCCGAACGGATCGGAGGTTTCGGTGCGAGATATAGCAAACAAGAGATAACGATATTTGCCTATGACGCCTCCGGAATCAGAGATACTGACGCCATACTGTCCACCGCCTGTGCCTACTTCCGGTCGCGTATTGACACTGGCGAGCAGTTTCCATCCACACGTTGTCGGATCGGTTCCCTTTTTGGGCTGGAGATTGAAAACGTCAGCATCCCCGTTACTGACGTAAAGTTTAAATACCTGCGGCCCACGCGTATTGGGATGCCAGGAATATGAGTTGATTTGTTTGATATTGACGGGACGGCCCAGATCCAGGAGAATCCTTCCTCCATCGGCGCCGGCGCTAAAGAAGAAATTCTCTCTGGGTTGATCTGGCTCAACAGGGAGTTTATCGTCGTGGAGTTTATCGACATCGCCGCCATTGAAATCTCTCCGACCATCCACAATGCTGAACTTCGCGTTTGCCGCTGCATCCCCGCGGGACGGTGAGGGAACATTCTTGAATTTGAATCCGGATGCTGCTAATTCGTTGGGATTATGACCGGTATCAATTTTGATTACGGCTTGCGAAACTATTGCATACATAAGGACGATTAAAGTTCCGGTGATAAATCCTGTGCGATATTTCATAGATTCCTCCATACGTTTGTTAAGACATATCTCATATCGGACCCATGCGGCGTCACCAAAATATTCAAGTTGCACGATACTATCAAAATTTATAACGAATGGAAATTATATCTGTTGCAAACCTATGCCATGATCAAATAGTACTATTTTGAGATCTATATCCGTTTTGAATATGATCGGTGAATATCACACCGGTCCGTGAGACGTATCCAAAGTAACCGTAAGTTCTTTGTCCACAGATAGATAGGAAATTTTACGAGCAAATCAATTCTTGGCTCCTGCATCTTCTTTTGCCATAAGTCTTTTATAGGAAGTGCTTTACAACAATTTATGGTTCGGAAAGAATGATGGTAAGAGTTATAAGTTATTCTTATTCAATAACATACGGTTATTTACGACGAGATGAAATTTTATCTGATTAGATAGAAATAATAATTTTCAAATTTTTTAGTTCATTTTTTCCAGTTCTGGCACAGTATCTTTTTAGGAGAGGATATATGGGAAGACAGTGTATAATATGATATTTCTATTTATTTGAAAATTACATGCTGGGAGTCAGACATAACGGAAAAAATGGGAGAAAATTATTCATCGAGCGACAAACCGGGCGAAAATACGCCGGTTGAGCAATTCCTGCGACTGATTATGGCCAATCAGAGCCGTATCTATGCCTTCATAGTGACGATGCAACCGAACCTGACTGATGCGGACGACATCATGCAAGAGACCATCACGGTGATGTGGCGGAAGTTTGCCTCTTTTAAGCCGGGCACGAATTTTGTGTCCTGGGGCATACGAATCGCTCACTATGAGATTCTGGAATTTCGTAAGAAAGCCAGCAAGAGGCAAACTCATTTCCGAGACGAGGTGAATCAGGCGATTCTGGAACAAGCGAAAATCGTCCATGAGAAAGAAGATAACAAATATTTAGAAGCGCTCCGGTTTTGTCTGGGCAAGCTGGGAGAACGGGAACGTTGGATGATCCAAATGCGCTACGATCAGAATGCCACCCATAAGATAGTGGCGGATCGTATAGGTTTGTCCGTTCGAAGCGTATGTAAGATGATGGCCAAAATTCATGACATGTTGCTCCGTTGCGTTCGCCGAACGTTACTGGCAGAGGAGATGGCATAATGGCAGTTGCGGACAGCTATGCAGCGCTGAGTGAATTGCTTATCGAATCCCTCAACGGTACGATCAGCGATGAGCAATTTCATCACCTGGAAGAACAACTCATCACGGATCCTGAGGCCCTGAGATACTATGTTGAATTCATGAGCATCTGCGGCGGCCTACGACATCATTACAATCTTATTCATACCACCACTCCAGGGATGTCTCTTTATGATGAGGATGATCCCGAAGGGGCGAAGCTGCTGCGGGAGGCCATCGAGAAAGATGAAAAAAGGCGTGCGGAGATAGCCGCGGAAGAAGCGCGGCGGCAAGCGGAGCAGAAACTCGAAGAAGTCAAAAAAGCGGCCGCCGAAGCGTTTGCAAATTTCAAGGAGGAAGAGCGTCGTCGGCAAGAAAAACTTGCTTATAAACGATATCGAGCCAGACAGCGTCGCTTGGTTTTGGGGATCGGTACGCTGGCGGCCAGTCTTCTTTTGGTATTTACGGCCTGGATACATGAAAAATTTACCCGAGGTCCCGTCGAACTTCCTGCCACACCTCCCATTGTAGCGACGGTGACCCAGATTCGAGGCGCCCAGTGGGGTGATCCTTCGCAGGCCATGGTGGAGGGAGCGCGTCTGGCGGCGGTTCCCATGTTTCTCAAACGGGGCCTGGTGAAGATCGCGCTGGATGAGGGCGCAGAAATCATCCTGCAAGCGCCCTGCCAGTTCCAACTGGAAACTACCAATCAGATCTTTCTGGAAAGCGGTAATCTGTCTGCGGTTGTACCCGTTCGGGCTCAAGGATTCAGGGTCCGCACCCTTGGGGGGATGATCGTGGATTACGGCACCCGCTTTGGCGTTACGGCCCATCTGGACGGAGAAACGGAGACTCACGTGTTCCAGGGCGAGGTGGATCTACGCTCCGTCTCAGACCGTCAAGACCATCGTCAATCGCAGCGACTCAAGAGCGGAGAAGCCAATTGGATCGATCGACAAGGACATATCCCCGCCCGCAAATTCAAAGCAAATCAAAATCGGTTTATCCGAGCGATTCCTGAGAAAAGCGCGTTTGGTCATCCCGGTGAACGTCTGGATTTGGCGGATATTATCGGAGGGGGTAACGGTTTGGGCACCGGTACATCTAATTCCGGGATCGATTTACTCTCGGGAGAGTTAGTGTCGCAAAAACAGGAGGAACGTAAAGAGGGGACCGGGAAATATATTCCGGTGAAATCGCTGCCCTTCGTAGATGGAGTGTTTGTTCCCGACGGCGCCGTGAAACCATTCCCGATCAGTTCCGCCGGCCACGTCTTTTCAGATTTTCGGGATGACACCAGCAATAGCTGGTATATGCCGATCTGTAATAATTCAGAAATCATCATGGCCAGTAACGGGGGGGGTATGCAAAACCAACGGATGATTATGAAGGGGAAGGTGTATGGCGTCCCCTCGGCGCCATTGCTCGTGGCACACGCCAATGCGGGCATCACCTTTGATCTGGATGCGATTCGCCACGCGCAACCCGGTACGCGGATCTTGCGTTTTAGCAGTCAGGCAGGAATCCTGGATCCGGCGACCGGAGCGAATAATGATATCAGCTTTATGGTCTTAGTGGACGGGGAGACCCGGTATATCCAGAAGGAATATTTCAAAGAATCGAGTCCCTTGTCCATCCAGGTAAATCTATCGGACGGGGATCGATTTTTAACCCTGATCTGCACGGAATGCAGCGACAACGCGGGCGATTGGAGTATTTTTGCCGAACCGGTGTTGGAATTGGAGCAGAAACAGCCGTAACCAATAAACCAAGGAGAATGGGGAACACTTTGCAGAATGAGGTGTGTTTTACGGACAAGGAAAAGAGAGGATTTATTATGTGAGCGTGTGTGTATATGTCCGCATGAGTTTCATATTCCCGGGAAGACTCAGCGGCAAGCCAGACCGCGGACGGTCCGCGGCGGCAAACGTTTCCTTATTAAGAAGGAGTAAGAAGATGGTGAAAAAATTTATTGTGGTTATGGGCATAGGG
>CAZNQT010000298.1:0-6277 GCA_964574885.1 uncultured Pirellulales bacterium | reverse complement strand
ATTAAGGCCTTCAGACCTTCCGCGGTTGTGGGATATCGACCACAATCGATTTCAAACATGTCCAAGGCCATTTCAATATTCGCCGATTGTGCTTGTGCGGATACTTCCAGAGCATGGGGGCGAGCTACAACTGCTCGCGGCATAAAAAACGCTGCCCCCAGTCCCAGTACTCCCACTCCCATGCCGATGGACCCGGTGGAAATCGGACCCTGGCTGCACACATAAAATCCGTCCGCCGTCGTCCACAGCAGATCATGCGCTGGTCCCATCTCGGCAATGATTTGATCTAATGCCGGCAACAACACCGGAAAATTGAGACCCTCTTGCCTAGCCGCCATCGTCAATAAGGGCCAGAACTGCTGGCCCACAGTCAGAAACTGCCTGAGCAGTACTCCCGATTCCACATACCCAAAGCTCAGTAACGGTTGGGGCGGGCTCTGTGCGATCTGTTGAAAGGTCGGTTTTTGGCGAATGGAATTCGAGCCGCGATTCGGATTCGTCAGATGCTGTAGAGCCGTTCGCGCGACGGCCGGATTGCTCACGATTACCAACTGATTCTCCACGATTATCCAGCACGGCGTAATCTGCATCACGGATAGAAAGGGAATCGTCCATACGTGCAGCGTCTTATCCTGCAACGGTATTGTGCTGATCTGCAGCATCCCTTTGATGGGCATTTCCCGATCCAACTGCGAATGGATAAACTGCTCTAGTGCGCCGAGAGATTTCTCCATCAAGGCTGCATCCTTCAGTTCCAGCAACACGGCAAACGCACCACCGGCGGTACTCATATCCGGCGGAACCGAATAAACCACCGCCGGTCCCGCCAGGGACGCCAGCAGACCATCGCGCATCTTAAATCCGATCTCCCGTTCAAATTCGGCCAGTCCTTCCTGGATCTCTTGATAATCCCGCGGCGGCGCCACCCGGCGGATCGTCTCCATCACCGTATCATACACGCCTGTCAGGTTCGCGTTGATAATGCTGGCCGTAAACGCTCGCTTCTCCACGAGATCGAACTGCTGCATACTCACCGGCTGCAAACACTTCAACAAACCGGTGAACGGCTGCGGCACTTCCAGCCAACCCTCGGCGAGCATATCCAGGCCGCTGAATCCCAGTCGTCCCGTCGCCGTCCGTATCGTATGCAAGCCCAGACTCTCCAGCGCCGCCTCCATTTTCTTGACATCTTCGGCATCGCCCTGTTTTGTCATAGACGATTTGCCGAGTTGAATCAGTTTCGCGACATCCACATGCATCGCCAGCAGATCATCCCCGCTGTGCACCTTGGCCAACGCCTGGACCGCCGGGAGCTCCTGCTCCCGGGGCTTTTTCAAATTCTGGATCGCCAAACCCTCTTCGTCGTTCAGGGCAAGCACAAAATAATCATCTACCCAGCCCCAATATACCATGACGTCGTCGGCATCCCGGGGGGTATGCATCGTATAGTTCCCGAATTTAATCCCGAGAATTTCACCCTCATCCGCTTTGGCTTCGAACTGGTGGATCACCGCCTCGATTTCCGCTTTGCGGGGTCCGGCATCGAGAATCGCCACGCCATAGAGCGGCATCTCCCGACGCGTGGCCGTCTTCTTTTCGATCATCCCCACAATGATTGGCCGATGCAGCGCCAAGGTTACACTGCGCAGCGTTAAGTCCATAATCTCCCTTCCCTCGCCCCCCTCCGGCACAATCTCTTGACATATAAATCGTAATAGTTCCTGCACGAACTTTTGATAAAAATCCCGGACCTGCGGATCGCGCTCGATCTTGGCCAGAGTGCTTTTGTCATAGGACGTTTTTAAGTTATCCCCGCCGCTGGTGGCGAGAAAGCCCAGCGTCCCGTCGGGCAATCGTCGCGCCAGATCCCCGATCACTCCCACTTGAGAGGCTGTGACCGATTTCGAATAACCGACCTGCGAACATACCAACGGTCCCATCATCATCAAACATAAAGCCGACCACCGTTTCATCATGATTCTCCTTATTTAATCCATCCTCATCCAAGCCGCGCACGTTAGTAAGCGGTTCATACCCTCTTTGGGGTATTCATCCCCTCCCTTACGGTCGGGGCTTGGATAAAATCGGCGTTTTGAATTATTAATTTTTCAAGTGTATTCTACTTGTCGGGCATGGGCTGGCCCAATTGTTGATAAGTATATTCCAATTTCTGTTTAAATATCGACAAAGTTACCTTTTCACTATGGCCATCGAGAAAACCTACGATAATGTTATCACGACAATATGCAGGATTTTCATACACGATAACAATTACCTCAGGATATTTCAGTTGGTCCATTTTTTTTCCTGCCAAGGCCTCGACGTAGATATAACTAGGCCCGGCAAAGCTCGGCGGTTTTCGCGGAGATTCCAATACTTCCTCGCCGCCGATATAGGATTTAATCTCCTGCAGAGTCGCAGGCAGCTTTCCTTGATTCTCATGAGCATACATAATACATCCCGTACAGATCTGCCGAACATTGGTCAATGAAACGGCGCCCTGGGCATTAGATCGTGCCGACATAGCGGTGGGTATCAGGGCGCCCACCCCGGCGCCGACGGCGACCAGGGCCATGCCTCCGGTCGGGACCGGTCCCTGGCTGCGCATGTACAACCCGTCGGCTTGCGACCAGAGCATATCGCAGCCGGATCCCATCCGGTCCGCTACCGCCGTTATGTCGGGCAGCACCATGGGTAGTCTGATTTTCGCCTGCATGGCAACCATGGCTGCCATAGGCCAATATTGATCCGCCAATCGTTTCAGTTGTTTTATCTGCACTTTGCAATCCACATAGCTAAAACCCAGCAAATGGGTCGGCAGGATTTGGGTTACCTGTTGAAATCCCGGTTGGCGCCGAATCGATTTGGCAATCCGGTTGACATTCGTTTGGTGCTGCAGGGCACTGCGGGCCATCGCGGGATGAGAGGTAATGAATAATTGATTCTTCGAGATCACCCAGGTGGGCGTAATCTGCAACATCGCTAACGGCGCAATCGTCCAGACATGCAACGTCGTATCTCCCTGGGTCTGATGCGTGATCTGCAGCATCCCCTCAGTATCCTGTGCTGTCATTGCCTTGGCGAACGTTTCGATCGCCGTCATCGACTTGGTCATCTTGGCGGGATCGAGTAATTGACAACAGATACAAAAGGCCCCGTTCGGCGCTTCCATCATAACTCCGGCCGGCAGCGAATAAGAAACGATCGGGCCGGCCAAACTGCCCAGGAAATCATCGCGAATCTGGAAGCCCATCTGCTGCTCGAACTGGGCGATACCCTGCTGCACTTCCTGGTAATCGGCGGGGGTGGGTGCGATTTTTTGAATCATCTGCATTACGGTATCATAGATTTCGGTCAGGCTGACATTGACGGCGCCGGCAGTGAAGGCCCGGCCATCCACAATGTCAAACAAGCTCATATTGATAGGTTTGAGGCTCTTAAGCAGTCCGGTAAACGGCTGCGGAACCTCCACCCACGCTTCCGAGATTAGATCCGTCCTGGTAAAACCGATGCGGCTGGTAATGGATTTGACCTCTTTCAAGCCCAGATCCATTAACACCGCTTCCATCTTACCTATGGCCATATTCGCATTGTCGCCACCCTCCATCCGGATGAACATCTGGATGAGTTTTAGTGCTTTTTCGATATTGATGTGCATGGCCAGGATATCATTGCCGGTATGAACTTTACTTAGAGCTTTTATAGCTGGTTGATTGGCGCCTGCTGCGGTCGTTAGATTCTGGATCGCCAATCCCTCGCTATCATTGAGCGCAAAGACCAGGGTATTACCCACCCAGCCCCAGTAACCCGGTATGTCATCCGTTTCCTTGGGACCGTGGAAGGTATAGTTGCCGATTTTCACATCGACGATATTCTCCGGGCCCGCCATGCCCTCCAGTTTTCGCAGTGCTTCCTCGATCGTGGCTTTATTGGCGCCGGCGTCCAAAATGGCAAAGCCATAAATCGGCGGTCCGGCGGCGGGTGGGCCGGCTGGTTTCTCCGCCACCCCGATCAGCAGCGGCTGCTTCAGGGCCAACAGCACATTGTTCTTGACCAGATCGAACCAGGCCTTACCCTGCTCACCTTGTTCCTGTGCAAGCAACCGCATGAGTTCCGTTTCGATCGCTTGGCGAAACGTCACCACGCCCGGATCGTTCCAGAGCATACCCAGATGACTCTGTTTGAACTGATCCGACAAGAGAGCCCCGCCGCTGGTCGTGAGAAAACCGAGTGTATTATTCGGCATCCGTTTCGCTAAATCACCGACGGCGCCGGTTGCTTGCCCGTTCGTATAACCGACGCTTAGCGGACCAAGTACAAACGCCAATACCACTACCCACCATAAATTCCGCCATCCCTTCATCTCGTTCTCCTTTCCTAAAGTTCGTTACTAACCCGAAATTTCCCTATTCGTCATTCGAATTTCGTCATTGATACGTCATTTACTACTCACAACCCACAACTCACCACTGACCACTGACTTATCCATACCAGTTCTCCGCTTCGTAGCTCAGCAGCGCCTCGGTCCGCTCCCGATAGATTTCAAATACCTTGTTGAGCTTGGTTATCTCGAACACCTCCAGCAGCGAGGGCCGGATCTGACAGAGTTTCAGGATGCCCCCGCCGGCCGATACCCGTTTATTCAATCGGATCAGCGTCCCCAATAACGCCGAACTGAAATGTTTCACCTGCGCAAAACTCACCACGAGATTTAAGCCCGGATTGTCGGCCACAATCTGAAATAACTGCTGGGACAATTCGTTGATCGGCCCTTCGTCCAGTATTTTTTCCTCCAGCAATTCCACGACTGTAATCGGTCCTTCCCGATTGATTTCGAATTTCGCCTCTGTTGTTCCCATCATGTACCTCGACTTTCCTAACCGTCCTCATCCGTACGCGTAGAAACAACTTGAGTGGCGCCGCCAAGCGACCTAAGGGAGCTTGGGGGTGGATAACGACGATTTGTTTACCATCACTTAAATATCCCTCGATCAGTCATTCCCAACATTTCATTTTTTACCCGGTATATTGTATGGTGCTCCCGGCGGTATTGCAATGAAATAATATCGAAATCAAGGGGCCCCTCACCCGTAGAATCATCTTGAAAAACGCCGCCTCAGGATTCCACCGGAAGAATCTATGGGGAAGAGCCGCTGGACCTGTCCTAAATACCCGGTATAATTAGTAGTTGTTGCGAGAGAATGTCACCCCTGCGCAGGCAGGGGTCCATTTTCTTCTAATGGGGCAAGAGCATCGAAAGAGTGGATTCCCGCCTTCGCAGGAATGACAAAATTGTTTTACCGCAACAAGATTTAATTACAAAATAAAATCAATGTGAATATAACATTCCTATAAAATGAAGGAGAACAACTATGCCAAACCAGGATAAACCAAATAACGCAACTTCTCGACGACATTTTCTCAAGTCCGCCGTCGTCGCCGGCGCTTCTCTCGGGATTTCCTCCTCGGCCTATAATTCGGTCCAGGCGGAAACCGCCCATTCCCTCCCCTTTCCCCGGATCAAGAAAAATCAGGTGATCCTGCTCCAGGGGGATTCCATCACCGATGCCGGTCGCGATCGTAAACGAGAAAAAAACGCCAACGACTCCCGTGCCCTGGGCAAAGGCTATGCCTTTCTCATCACATCCGAACTGCTGGCCAAACGTCCCAGCGACGGACTGAAAATCTATAATCGAGGCATCAGCGGTCACAAGGTGTTCCAACTGGCCGAACGCTGGGACAAGGATTGCCTGGATCTTCAGCCCGATATCCTGAGTATCCTGATTGGGGTCAATGACATTTGGCATACGCTCAATGGCCATTACAACGGGACCATCGAAAAATATGAGAAGGATTACCGTGCGCTTTTGCAGCGTACCCGCCGGAAACTTCCCCAGGTGACCTTGCTGATCTGCGAACCGTTTGTACTGCGTTGCGGAGCCGTTAATGACAAGTGGTTTCCCGATTTTTTAGGCTACCGCAAGGTCGCTCGAAAAATAGCCGAGGAATTCCAGGCGATTTTCGTCCCCTTCCAGACCATGTTCGACGAAGCGGTCAAGGAAACTCCTCCCTCTCACTGGGCCGGCGATGGCGTCCATCCCACCATGGCCGGCGCCTACCTGATGGCCCAGGCCTGGCTCCAATCCCTCGCCAAAATCACATAACATAAATGTATTGTCATTCCCGCGCAGGAATGTCACCCCTGCACAGGTGGGTGGCATGCTCAAGTACTCTTGAGCATGGTTTTAAAAACCGTGAGCAGAGCAAACACCACCAT
>CAZNQT010000297.1:0-6322 GCA_964574885.1 uncultured Pirellulales bacterium | reverse complement strand
GGTCGAGACATACTGAGACAAATGGCTGAGGCAAACCGCTATTGGCTTATCCGTCCGTCGGCTGCGGTTAGAAATTACAGTTTTATCTTCGAGCTTACCCGCAAAGACGCTCAAACGTATGTCGTCGAGGATGCATCCACGGTGAACGGTTCCTTGCGGCAAGGCATAACCTACCATACGGCACTGCACGAAGCCGTTCGCGATCCCCGTCGAGTTATTTTTTCTTCCATCGCATATGAGGAAGATGCGATTCGATTGGAATTTTGCGTTGAAGGCATGGAAAAACTGACTTGCGGCAACGGGATCTCCGGCGGTTGGTATGGCTACTTCAACTCACCCGCAGGAAAAGTAACGCTATGGCTGGATTCGAATACGAAGACGCCGATAAAAGCAAGAACCGGCGCCGTGGAGGAGTCTTTCTCGCATTACGTAGGCGTGGATGAAGGGCATTATGTCCCCCTGAACATCAAGATTGAAAATAGTAAACTGATTTATGAATGGGCGTTTCGCCTGTATGAACCGGGACTCTGGTTATTCGATATATCTCGTTATTGCGTTAAGGGAAGAAGTGAACTTGAGGTCGTAGCTCTGATTGAGAATGTGAAGATAAATAATCATACAGCCGAAGCAGCACCAACCTCCGCGGTGGTGATCGCGGAAGCAGATTCTTCCCGAGTGCTCAGAGAAATGCTATCGGAAAGTCGGAAACGTATGGAGTCTATCCTCGAGGCCAATCGCCTCTGGCTAACTCCTTCTTTGGAGTTACGGCGCGGATTGATTTATGAATATCGACAGGAATATCCGTATCGCGAACGTATCTTTTTCGATCCCCAGGGGAACATCATGGCACAACTGGAAAACAGCCAAGAGAGTCCGGAAACACCAACCCATCAACATCTGTTTACGCCCCAAGGTACGTTGGTGCGCAGCCAGGCAGGGGAACCGCAAGTCCGAGAAGAGTTAATCCCGGATCTAGTAAGCCTAGGGGGACAATCGCTTCTGATGCAAGACCGAGATGTACTCAATTTGGCCCGAGGCATTAATTTCGAATGCGCCCTGACATTATTGGCACGAAAACCGGAACTTTTCCAAGCCCGTGTGAAACCAGGTGAAACGGAGGATACCTATATCCTAATCCTGACGATACACGATCGAGAAGCAAAACTGTTTACCGGCACCATGCTGCGATTTACATCCTGGGCATACATGCATGATATACGATACACTCGCAGTGAAATATTTTGCGATAGTCGAACCCATACTCCACAGGAAGAAAAGGATTATTCGTCCAAAGGTCTGGTAGGTCATTATAAATTTACCGATTATCTACTCAGTCCTGAGGGTACGGCACCGGGTCGAATTGAAGCGATCATTCCCTATGAAAAAAATGACCAGGATCATTCCTTAGAAATGGAAGCAACGTTCCGTTTTGTCCGACCGGGCGTATGGTTACTGAAAGAATGTCACAGTGAATTTCGACAAGGAGACGGTCAATCCACGGGAGAAGTCCAAGTTATCAACGCTACGGAGGCATCATTTGCTCCCGTCAATGATTTATTGCATCGCTTGGACGCGTCGCGTCGGATGGAATCTCAGATTCGTAAGGGGCCGCGAGGAAGAATCGAGGTGGATTTTCAATACAATGTATGGCTTCCCTTGTGGGTACGTGCCGCCAAGAGTCCGGAGTTGGAAGAATATACCGGTCGAGATCGCCGGAATAACAAACCGGATTTGGGAATGATCGCGGTAACGCAAGGACGAGTGATTTCTGCGGAGAGGGGGTATCAAGCCGATCTTAAAATTTATTCCACCGCCTACTGGAAGGAATACGAAACGGAAATCACCATTGCATTTCTGGATGCCCAGGACAAGTTGCTCCATCAGGTGACAACCACCACTAAAGTTCGCACTCAGGAAATCCCTTTGACAACGGAATTACGAATGCCTTTGCCGGAATTTACGGATATCCAAGTTGCGAAAAAAATCGCTTTAAGCGTATCCATGGGGCGGTTGACAGCGGAATATCATGGACATGGAATATGGTTGGGCATTGGCAACCGGGTGGATCGCCTTGGCCTGCGTTCGCCCCGCTCTGTTGATGCCAACGGCAAACGAGCGTGGAGTCCTGAGCAGGCAACCGGGCAACCGGACACCCCTCAAGCCGGCGATATAATAACCGCATGGGCTTCGCGCAGTAAAGACGAGCAGAAAGAGTGGTTAACCCTTCATTACGAAAAAGCCATTCAGCCGATACGAATCGAAGTCTATGAAACCTTTAATCCCGGTGCGGTTTATAAAGTGAGCGTATTTAAGGAAAACGGGGAAGAAGTAGAGGCTTGGTGCGGTAAGGACCCTACTCCCAAGGAAAGTCAAAAAGGTGTTTCCAAAATTCCGCTGAATATCCATTTTAAGACCAAGAGCGTAAAACTATATATTGATTCACCCAACGTTCCAGGTTGGAATGAAATCGATGCGGTCGGATTAGTAGATGAGCAGGAAACGACATATTGGGCGAAAACTGCTGTAGCCAGTAGTACTTATGCGAGATAATGAAACAAGCGGAGAAGATTGGGACAATACGTCGAAAGTTGTTAGGGTGGTATCGTCGGCATGCGCGGGATTTGCCGTGGCGGCGGACGCGGGATGCGTATGCGATCTGGGTGTCGGAGATCATGTTACAGCAGACGCGGGTGACGGCGGTGCGGCCTTACTACGAGAGGTTTCTGAAACGATTTCCGACGATAGAGAAATTGGCACGAGCTAAAGTAGATAGCGTACTGAAGATGTGGGAGGGACTGGGTTACTATTCACGAGCAAGAAATCTGCATCGGGCGGCGCAGGTAGTCGCTAGGGAATACCAAGGTCAGTTGCCGGAGACAACGGACGAATTACAAACACTACCAGGCATCGGGCGTTATACGGCGGGAGCGATTGCGAGTATGGCGTTCGGATTGAAGGAGCCGGTATTAGACGGTAATGTAACCCGGGTATTATGCCGCGCGTTCCGGATCCGGGAGAATCCGCAACTGACCAAGGTGCAAAAGAAACTCTGGCAAACGGCACAGCAGATCATCGCTAAAGGTAAGGCGGGGACGTTGAATCAGTCGTTGATGGAACTGGGGGCGATGGTATGTCTGCCGAAGCAGCCGCGGTGCGGGGAATGTCCGCTGGAGAAACTCTGCTTGGCGCGAAAATCCGGTGAGCCGGAGAAGCTGCCGGTGCGCAGTAAGAAGAAAAAGCTGCCTCATTATAAGGTAGCTGTGGGGATCGTTCGCAAGGGAGGATGGATTCTAATCGATCAACGCCCGCCGAATGGGATGCTGGGCGGTTTATGGGAATTTCCGGGCGGTAAGCAGAAGCGAAATGAATCTCTGGAAGAAACGGTGAAGCGAGAGATACGGGAAGAATTAGGAGTACAGATAGAAACAGGAGAGAAACTGGCGGAGGTGGAACATGGGTATTCACATTTTCGAGTGACGCTGCATGCGTTCGACTGTCGGTACGTGTCGGGCGAGCCACAGGCGATCGGGTGTACCGCCTGGAAATGGGTGCGGGTAAAAGATTTGCAACGGTATGCGTTTCCACGGGGGAGTCGGAAAATAATCGAAGCGATAATGAAAAATGGAAAATAGTAAATATACAATGCAAAATGAATTACGGGATGAATAGTAATGGCAAGAAATTTAGATGGTAAGGTGGCGGTGGTGACAGGTGCGAGTCGGGGGATCGGCAAAGCGATTGCGTTGGCGCTGGCGGATGCGGGTGCACAGTTAGTATTGGCGGCGCGGACGCGCGAGAAACTGGAGCAGGTTGCAGCAGAAATTAACCAAGCCGGATCAGGTTCGGCATTAACGGCGCCGACGGATTTGACACAGGAAGCGTCGATAAAAAAGTTTGTGGCGACGGTGGAACAGGAATGCGGCAGACTGGATATTCTGGTGAATAATGCAGGGCAGACGCTGTCGCGTACGTTGGAAGAAACCACGTGTGCAGACTGGGATCAGGTAATCGCGACGAATGCGCGGAGTGCGTTTCTGTTGTGTCGGGAGTCGGTGCGGTTGTTACGAGAGGCGCAGCCGGGGTATATTGTCAATATTAGTTCGGTGGTGGGCGTAAAGGGGTATCCGAAGCAGATCGCATACACAGCCAGCAAACACGCCATGCGCGGAATGTCAATCGCGATGGCGGAGGAACTGCGGGAAGATAATATCCGAGTGCACGTGATCTGTCCGGGGGGCGTGTTGACGGAGATGGTGGATTCGGTAAGGCCGGATATTAAGAAGGATGAGTTGATTCTGCCGGAAGAAATTGCCGAGTTAGTACGGTACCTGGTGACGCATGAGGGCAAAGGGGTGGTGGATGAGATTCGGATTCGCAGAGCGACGTCGGGGCCGTGGTTTTAAGAAACGGTTCTCCGTTGCGAGTTGGGTGTTGTGAGAAGAAAAAGAATTGGTAGACAGAGCCTACCCTACGAAATTTTTTAATTTTTATCGCGGGTGAGGGGGACGAAGCGGACGGGCATGCGGATTTGTTTTGTGAGTCGGTCGTCTTTTTGTTTGGGGACGAGCGTAAGGTACTGGATCTGGTACACGCCGCCGACGGGGATGCACATCCGGCCGCCGGATTTCAACTGGTCGAGGAGCGGCTGGGGGATATGGTCGGGCGCGCAGGTGACGATAATAGCATCAAAGGGAGCGAATTCGGGCCAGCCGAGATATCCATCGCCTTGTTTGGTCTTGATCGTTTTATAGCCATGCTTTTGCAATGTCTGCTTTGCGGTCTCAGCCAGGGATTTGATAATTTCGATGGAATAGACGTGGGGCGTGAGTTCGGAAAGTACGGCGGCCTGATAACCAGAGCCGGTGCCGATTTCGAGAACTTTCGCATTGGGATCGAGATTCAGTTGGCTGGTCATATAGGCAACGATGTAGGGCTGGGAGATGGTCTGGTCGTGACCGATGGGTAAGGCTCGATCGGCATAAGCCAGATCCTGCACATTCGCAGGGACAAACCAATGGCGGGGTACGTTTTCCATGGCCTTGAGGATTTGGGGATGATCAAAACCATATAAGGATTTCATTTGGTGAATCATATCACGCCGTTCGTCGAGGCGTTCCGAAGAGCGGGGACGAGGCCAGGTGTGGTTCGGATCGGAGGCATATGCCGTCGAGTTGGAGTTGACCGGTTGGGTATCGTCGCAGGCGCCGAGCAAACCAAAGAACAGCATAAACATGGATACGAAAATGCGGGGCAACATTCCATATCTCCTTTAAGGTAGTTAAGAACTCATTAACCTGTACGGTATTATTTTACCTTTGCCTTTGGGGCTTTGCAATCGGCTAGGGAAGTTGTGCTGGACCGGGGGCAAACCAGGGACTATAATAAGAAGTTGGATACTCTAATCAGGAGGTAATCGATATGAAGAACCAAAACAAAATATATCGATGGGGAACGGGTTTGGGAATCGTATTTGTGCTGGGATTTTTTATGGGGTGCGAAAAGAAGAGTCCCGAAAAACCCATGGAGTCAAAAGCGAAAGGAGTGACACATATGAAAATAACCAGTACAGCGTTCACGGAAGGAGAGGTAATTCCGAAAAAGTACACGGGCGAGGGTGAAGACGTATCGCCGGAACTGCACTGGACGAATCTGCCGGACGGGACGAAAGAATTGGCGTTAATCTGTGACGACCCGGATGCACCGCGAACGGAGCCTTGGGTGCACTGGGTGATATATAAGATCCCTAGTTTGCTGGATCACTTGCCGGAAGGTATCGCGCGAACGCCGCGGCCGTCGAACCCGGCGGACGTTCTGCAGGGCAGGAATTCGTGGCCAAGTGATAATGTTGGGTATCGTGGTCCCATGCCGCCGCCGGGATACGGAAAGCATCATTATCACTTCCGACTCTACGCACTGGATACAAAACTCGAAACCGAGCGGGAACTGACCAAGGAACAACTTCTGAAGCTAATGCAAGGGCACATACTGGCGGAAGCAGAACTCATCGGACTCTACGAAAGGTAACCCGTGCCGGATAAGCGAAAGCATCGCGGGGCCCATCCGGATGATGTTCGATGGTTTGCACCGGAGGCGGTGGAGACGCTGCGTCGTGCGGTGCAGGATTATTCGTGGCTGCTGTCGAACGGGTATGCCGCCAAGTCGGCGCTTAAACTGGTGGGGGATCGTTATTCGTTAACTCAACGGCAGCGTATGGCCGTAATGCGCAGCTCATGCGGGGATGAGGATTTATCCCGTCGAACGTCAAAGCAAATTAACCGAGAAGCGTTATCAGGCAAGGCACTGTTGCTGGATGGTTATAACG
>CAZNQT010000296.1:0-6391 GCA_964574885.1 uncultured Pirellulales bacterium | reverse complement strand
CTGAAACCCCTCACATCTTATTTATTATGTTGACGTTTTACCTGGTCATGAAACATTCCCGCTGGAGTTATTACGACGCGATGATGGCATCGATGATTCGCTACGAAGGGGCGGCGATGATCATGATCGCCTTTGCCGCAGATATCATTTACTCCAAGACCTGGCGTCCGATCCTCTGGGCCTTCCTAGCGGCGATCCCGGTATTTTTCGCATTCCTTACGCAAATCATACCTCCCCTGGCCAAGGCAATTAAAATCCCACTGTTGGAATTTCAGACGTTATATAACCTGAAGCGTTTTGTCATCACCTTTCCTCTTTTTAGTGTGGTTTCTGTATATCTGATACGTTACCGCAATCGGGAATGGGCGTATGTACCGGCGGGCATCGCTTCGGTGATTAGTTTGTTAGCCGGTTTGTTGTTACTTCCGGCCGTCTTCGCTTGGGATGTGTACCGAAGCGGACTTGGGCGTAAAATCCTGCCCCGATTGCTGCTGGCACTTCTGGCATCCCTTCCGGTTGCTCTTTGGCTCTACGGTACCAAACAGGCCCGGGTAGTCAATCCCGGCGCCAATGATTACAGCAAGGGCTATTCTCCAGGGAAAAAAATAGTGGTCGATGAATTTTCCGAGTATGCCTGGGAACTCGGCGTCAGCTCATATTTTATCGAGCGGGTGGAAGAAAAACCCGTTGCTAACCGTCCGGGCGTTTTCCAGACTATCTATCTTCGCCTGCGCGCGCCCAGCCAAATTCTGTTTTGTATCACCCTGGTTCTGGCAATAAGTTATGCGATTTATAAAAAACACTATAACGCGCTGTTCCTGATATTTTTCTTATTCGCCTATTATCTCGCTCATGCGACGCGTAACGGAACCCGACCGCGTTACGCGGTACCGATTACCTGGCTGGTATTGCTGGTCGGTTGTTATGGCCTACGCTGTGGTTGGTTGATACTCAACGGAAAAAATCAGATATCCAGACGTTTTTTGGTTATAACTCTTTCCAGTCTTTTGATCCTGACCGGCTGGATCGGATTTCGATATATCGGTTCGCCTCTCTGGGTGGTTTTATTGCTGGGAACGTGTCTCGCCTTGGGGATCTGGAAGTACTATTCGCCCCACGTAGTGATTCCAAAAGCGATTGTGATAGGATTAAGTCTTATTGTATTAAGCGTTTCCCTGCTATGGTTATTCCGTCTCGTTCCTCATCTGTCTAAGATTGCCATCTACAATATTTATCGATTAACCTATTATATCCCTTACGTCGGCATACTCGTCGTATTGGCGGTATTAGCCGTACGAAGCATTATGTACCGAGCCAAAACCATTTTTCCCGATCTGGCCTTCTGTGCCCTGGCGTGTTTGATGATTACGTCGAATCAGTTCATCCTGGCGCCGCTGGTAAAGACCGGCAAGAAAGATGTTGAATTTCGGAACCTGGCGTACTGGTATCTGGAGAACGCCAAACCGGACGAAACATTAGTAACCACCATGCCGCATCTTGTGAAAATTTATGCTCCCAAAGAGAAAGATAATTTCATTCGCACCAGTCAGGTTACTGGTAGAAGTCCATCGGATTTTGTCCAAAATTGCCGACTGCGCGAGGTTGATTATGTTACCTGGGATTCGCGAATCGGCATTGCCATTACCAATTCGTATTACCACAAATGGCATATCGACAATATGAGAGAATGGCATCTGGGCGGAGTATTGGTTAAGCGTGAAGGAAGAATATTGCGTGAACCAAGGGATTTTGGTCCGTTTTCGTTTCTACACAAAATCGGCCCGGATAAATATTACGGCAGACGTTTTATCAATATCTTTCGGCTGGAACTCGGTAAGGATCAGAAAGAGGAAGCGCCGGAATTCGACTTGTTGGCCGACTGGTATCAAAATAACGCTCTGCCGAACGAAATCCTGCTTTCCACGAGGCCCTATCTTCTCGACAAAACGATGCCGGAAACGAGATACCTGTTTTGGCACCTCGGCGGCATCTACGGCGAGATCCTCTCTCCTTCTTTATATGGTGAAATCCCCTCACGTTTCCTGGAAGCCTGCTATCGAAACCGGATCCGCTACCTAGCCTGGGATTCTCGCTTGGGTCTTAATCCCAAAGATCCTTATTATAAAAAATGGAGGATGTATCGATTTATTCAATTTAAACAATCCCAGAGCACTGGTCCGTTTGAATTTGTCTGCCAACTGGGAGAATCGAACGACCCGCATATTAATCTATTTCGCCTGAATCTTCCCCCTGCCGTCGATCCGCAGCTTCTACCTGAGTTCCGCGAGTTGAGTCTTTGGTATCGCCAAATCACCAAGGAACGAGAAAATCCCAGGAACTATAAATCCCCTCAGATACTGCTCACCACCCAACCCGACCTGATAAGAAGATATTGTCCCAATCACCAGAATTATATCTGGCACAGCGGTAGCATTTTAGGCAAAAGTGAAGCCGAATTTCGCCAAAGATGCCTTTACAACAACATCACCTATATTGCCTGGGACAGTTTCAATGGTAATAATAAAGAAGCACCGTATTACCAACCATGGCATCTGGATCGCCTCCAGATGTTGTCCGAACCGCGCGACATTGGGCCTTATAAATTTGTAAAGCGATTTAACGGTACAAACAAGCATTATATCAACCTTTTTGAGCTACTACGTCCTGCGAATAACCAAGAGAAATGAGGATACCTATGAGCGAAGATGGCAAAACGATTCTTGAGATGACCTGGAATTATCGCGCCGCCCGGGTACTGCACGTAGCCTCTCATCTGCAAATCTTCACCCGGCTCTGCGAAAAGCCCATGTCGGTTAACGACTTGGCCCAAACCTGCCACGCCAAACCGGATACGCTGGAAAAACTATTGATCGCCTGCTGCGCGATGGGACTCCTCAACAAAGATGAGGATCTATACTCCGTAACCAACGTGGCCGAAACATACCTGGTTGCCGGTCGAGAGTTGTATCAGGGAGATATGGTCGCACATTCGGCGAACAAGTGGGACTTTTGGACAAATTTGGAAGATTTCGTCCTTCAGGAGAAAGCCCCCCCGCCGGATGAAGATATTCAGCATCAAAACTTTATTCGGGCGATGCATAATATCACGATGTCCGGCCGTGGGGAAGTGATCCTGGAAGCGTTGGATCTTTCGGGTCGTAAACAGCTCTTTGACATCGGGGGCGGTCCGGGCACTTATTCCATTTTATTTTGTCGCCGCTGGCCCGACCTTAAGGCCGTAGTGTTCGATTTGCCGGAAACCATTGCAATCGCTCGCGAGATCATCAACCGGGAACAGATGACCGATCGGATTGGCGTTCGCGAAGGAAGCTGGGACGCTCATGATTTTGGCCGGAACAACGACGTGGTTTTATTATCCAACATACTCCACGGCCCGACAAGTCAGGCAGAAATGAAGCTGACCAAAGCGTATGATTCGCTGGTGTCCGGGGGACTCGTTTTAATCCAGGATTTCTTACTCAACGACGAAAAAACCGGCCCGTTGCTCCCCGCCCTATTTAACATTATGGTCGGCGCCTATTCTCAGAAAGAATTACTCACCTGCATCGAACAGGCCGGTTTTAGCCAAATGAATATCCTGCTGGATCGTCCGGATCTGGGCGCCACCTGGATAGCAGGAACCAAACCCTGATCACCGTCGGATTTCCGAGCCCCCTATTTTTTCTGCTGGAATCCTCCCCTCGCCATGCTATACTGTTTTCCGGTGCGATCAGCTTGATAGAAGCTAATCCTACTGAGCATGCCACGGAAAGGAGAATATGACTATGAAAGAATTTTTCCCCCGGATAAACCCCATCGCATACGAGGGTCCGAAATCCAGGAAGCCCCTGGCGTATAAGCATTATAATCCGAAAGAGAAAGTACTGGGCAAGACGATGGAGGAGCACCTGCGTTTCGCGGTGTGTTATTGGCATACCTTTAAGGGCGGCGGTGCGGATATGTTCGGTCCCGGTACGATGGAACGTAATTATAATAAACCGGCCGATCCGATGGAAGCAGCGGAGTGGACTTTGCGAGCTGCTTTCGAGTTTTTCACCAAGTTGGGCGTCAAATTCTGGTGTTTCCACGATCGCGACATCGCTCCGGAAGCAGATAACCTTGCCGAGACCAACAAACGCCTGGATCAAATTGTAAAGCTCGCGAAAAAGCTCCAACGCGATACCGGCGTCAAATGTCTTTGGGGGACGGCAAATCTGTTTTCGCACCCCCGGTATATGGCGGGCGCTGCAACGAATCCCTCACCGGCCGTGTTCGCACATGCCGCCGCCCAGGTGAAAAAGGCCCTGGAAATTACTCAGGAATTAGGCGGGAAAGGCTATGTATTCTGGGGCGGTCGGGAAGGATACGATACCCTGCTCAATACGAATATAAAACGGGAGTTGGACCATCTCGCCACGTTTCTGCACCTGGCGGTGGCCTATAAGAAAAAAATAGGCTTTCGCGGACAATTTTATATCGAACCCAAACCCAAAGAACCGACGAAGCATCAATATGATTTCGACGTGGGGAACTGTCTGGCATTCCTGCTGAAATACGGCCTGGAGAAAGACCTTAAATTCAATATCGAAGCCAATCACGCCACTTTGGCCGCCCATACCTTCCAGCACGAATTGGAATTCTCGGTTGCCAACAATATGCTTGGCTCGGTCGATGCCAATCGCGGCGATCTGTTTCTCGGTTGGGATACGGACCAATTCCCCACCGATCTGTATGATACGACGTTAGCGATGTACACGATTCTGCGCGGGGGCGGTTTCAAAACCGGCGGTCTCAATTTCGACGCCAAGCTCCGCCGACAGTCCATTGATCCGGTGGATTTATTCTACGGGCATATCGGCGGTATGGATGCCTTTGCCCGCGGTCTGAAAGGCGCCGCGAAAATGATCAAAGACGGGAAATTTGAAACCTTCGTTAAGAATCGTTATTCCGGCTGGGATAAAACGTTCGGTAAAAAGATTGAAAGCGGCAAGACTACGTTTACTCAACTCGAAACATATACGCTCGAGAATGGAGAACCGGCGATCCAATCCGGTCGGCAGGAGATGCTCGAAATTTTCCTTAACGAGTATATGTAATTTCTTGACATAGCAGCGTTCCCACAATTACCGTTTAGGAACTTTACGGGTCCGGGTAAATATCCCGGACCTGTTTTTTGCCTATAGGAGAAATCCTGTCTAGAGAATATGAAACGAGAAACTACAAACCGTCAAATTGATTTCATCGGCACCACGGCGATTTTAGTCGCCATGGCATGCTGGACCTGCGGCCCTCTCTTCATTCGGTATCTCACCGAGTACCTCGACGCCTGGAGTCAGAATTTTTGGCGCTATCTCATCGCCATGTTTTTCTGGATGCCGTTTTTGCTTTGGTCTGTCCGCAAGGGTCGGGTTCATGGCACGATCTTTAAACGCGCTCTCTGGCCCAGTGTGGCCAATATCATTATGCAATCTCTCTGGGCCTGGAGCTTTTATTATCTCAAGCCTGGTTTTGCTACTCTTTTAGCAAAATCCAGTCTGATCTGGACCGCGCTGATTTGTCTGATGTATTTTCCGGATGAAAGAGGTTTGGTTCGCAGTAAATCATTTTGGCTGGCGATGGGGCTGTCTTTGATCGGCGTAACGTTGATCATCATCACGAAACCCGGCTTTGATCTTCACTTCGATCTGACGGGCATTGTGATTATGTTATTGGCGGCGTTGGCCTGGTCGTTGTATTCTTTCTTTACCCGGATCGCCTTTCGCGATGACGATCCTCGCCTGGGATTTTCCGTGGTCAGTATCTATACGGTCGCCGGCTTAGCAGTTTTGGCGTTCATTTTCGGCAATCCGCAGCAGATAGTTCATCTGCCTGCATCCCCTCTGGCCGGCGTCATCAGCAGCAGTATTCTCAGCATTTCTCTGGCCCATACTCTTTATTATACCTCGATTCTCCGTATCGGCGCCACGATCCCCTCTTTACTCATGCAATTTTCCCTCTTCGCGACGTTACTCCTTTCCATGATGATATTTAACGAAATACTGGCCCTTGGGCAATGGGTGGGCGGCGGGATCATTGTCTTCGCTTCGCTCCTTTCCATTCAGGCCCAGCAGCACCTTCGCAATCCCGCTAAAACATGATTACCGGTATTTTTCTCAGCCTTCCACATTGAGGGTGGTGCCAATGGGAGGGGGCAGCAGGGCGTCATTTTCAGGGGGATCATCGCCCCCACCCGGCGAGGCGACGGCAGATTCGTTTACTGACTCAACGCGTTCTTCTTTGAGTTTTTCCATAAGGAGAATCCAGGTTTCGCGCAGATGACGCAGTACTTTCAGGGCATTATCCAAAGGTCGGATTGCTTTTTTAACATTGGCCTCGACCAACTGTTCATAGC
>CAZNQT010000295.1:0-6412 GCA_964574885.1 uncultured Pirellulales bacterium | reverse complement strand
CATCTATCCCTTCCTTGACCGCCTCTTCGCAAATGGTTCTGAATGCCTCCCGCTCTTGATCATCCTGATAATAGGATGTACGCAGTTTAATTGCCAAGGGCAACTGGACGGCTTTGCGTACCTCTCGGACAATCGTAACCGCTCTTCGAGTATCCCTGAGCATATATCCCCCCCTTTGCCGAGCTAGAACTTTCGGGGCCGGACAGGCAAAATTCAGATCAACCAGATCGAATCCCTTATCCACCATTATCTGGGCTGCCCGAGCCATCATATCCGGCTCATTACCCAGTAATTGCCCCCCTATTGGCTTCTCATTATCTCCCAAAATAAATGCTCCCTTTCTCCAGGCTTTACGATGGATCACCGTTTTGTCCAGCATCAAGCCGGAAAATGTTAAGGAAGCGCCGAATTCGCGAGCCAAACGACGCATCGCCAGATCCGAATAACCGCTTAAAGCGGCCTGAATCACTGGTATTTCAAGTTGTATATTGCCAATTCTAACCATATATAGAAAATTATCAGTATCGCACTTGAAATATGCAAGTTGAAAATAAAATAAACTGTGATTCATAAAGTATTGAAAAATAAATACATATGAGAAAATCGCCTGTTCTGATTAGACATTTTGTTTCTAAGACTGTATAAATTCAATATTGACATGTTACTATCGTTGTGCGATAATACATATAGGAGTATTGAGGATATTTAGCGGTCCCAGGAGCTAAGATATGGCTCAGATTCGATGCCTACCTTTGAGGGACCTGCTTATGCAGGCCAAATTTGCTCCGGAGAAACAACGGTTGATCCAGATCGATGCCTGCGAGGCCATTCTTCGCCTCATCAATCCAGGCAAACAATATCCCTGGGAATTCATTTGTTTCCACCTTACGGGATACCGCCCCCGAACTCAGGAGGAATATGGTAGTAACCTACTTAGATATAAAGACTTACAACATGACCTGCCCATATATACTGAAGAACTCAGTCGTACCTTAAAAATCTCTCTTTCCACAGTAAAAGGTCAGAAATTTTATACTATCGAGGTATTATGCCAGAGATTCAATGTTTGTGAGAAAACCATAAGTCGTTGGCGTCGCAATGGCTTAGCAGGACGTTTCCTCCTCTATCCTGACGGTAAATATCGTCTGTCTTTCCTGGCTTCCAGTGTCAAATTCTTCGTCCAAAAACACAAAAGTCGTATCAAACGCAGTAAAGAATTTTCTCATCTCAGTGCCGCTGAACGTCAGGCGATTATTTATCGCCTGGATCGAATCGCCCGCTTTTGCCCGGATCGACGCCAGGAAGCCATCAAACGGATCGCCCGGAAATTCAACCGTTCCGACGAAACCGTGCGGATGATCCTGACCGATTATGAACGAAATATTGCCCATCATAAATTATTCCTCAAACGAACGGATAATGTTAATACGGACCAGGCTGAGGAGATTTGTACTTTATACGAACAGGGCGCCGCCGTGAAAGAATTGATACGCCGATTTGGTCGTAGCAAATCCAATATTTACCGTATCCTCTGCCTTCACTGGGCCGGGGAACTGGAAAAGAAAAAAATCGCCTTCATCCCGGCGGAGGAATTTTCGCATCCTTTCGCCGAGCAAAATATCCTTCTGGAACCCCCGGACTTGTTTCCTGCCCCCGATTCTTCTTCATTGACATCCTTGCCGATAGATAAATCTAAACGTTTACCCGATAAAAATGAAGTCAAGTCAGCACGATCTCCTTTACAAAATTATTGGGCCGACATACGTACCGCTAACATTCTATCGCAGCGTCAGGAGGAGTTTCTCTTTCGAAAATATAACTTCTTAAAATATCTGGTCGCTACGCGAAAAAAAGATCTCAGCCTCAAATATCCGCAGGGCAAACTCGTACGACAAATGCGCAGTTATTTACAGGAGGCCAATCAGATCAAGGAAAAACTGATTCGCAGCAATCTCCGACTGGTGGTCAGTGCCGCCCGCAAACACACTCGTTTTGACGCCCAGATGCTGGAGATGATCAGCGAAGGAAATATCGCCCTGATGAACGCCGTGGAAAAATTCGATTTTTCTCGCGGGTATAAGTTCTCAACCTACGCCACTTGGGCCATCGTGAAAAGATTTGCTTCCTATCATTCCCAAAAGCATAAACACTTGGCTGATACGATTAGCGATGAGTTCCTGGAAGTGGCTAAGGATATGCGGGTACAGGAAAATCAGGTCGTTGACGTAGAGTCCGCACGGCAGAGCTTGCAGAGCGTTATGTCGGAAACCCTGGAAGAAAGAGAACGAGTCATCGTACAGGAACATTTCGGCATGGCGGAACCGGAAAAGGTCATTGGTCAACGTAAAGCCAAGAGCCTCAGCCAAATCGCCGCCCTGATCGGACTCAGCAAAGAACGCGTCCGCCAGATCGAATTGCTGGCCTTGCAGAAACTCCGCAAAGTGCTCTCCCCCGAACAGTTCGATTTACTCACTCAAAGCTAAAACATCGAAAGTCTGTTTCTCCTAAATCCTTTTTCCATCTCGGGTTACGATAAACCGTCATTTTCGAAAAAAAGGGAGAAATTTTTCTTGCCAAGTAACACGATTTATGGAATAGTATGCGTTAGTATTACGAATTATATAATATTATGCGCTAACTGGCACGCTTCACAACCCAAGGAGCGAAAAAGGAGTAAAAGAGCAATGAAAATGAATCGATGTATCACAAAGTACGTAGTCGTAATTTCGAGTATGTCAGCGTGGATCGGGGCGCAACACCTCGTTGCCGTCACGCACGAGATGTTCCAGGCCGTCAATGCCGACGGAACCAGTCCCTTTAGCGGACCGGATACGGTTGTACTCGAAGGGATCATCCTGAATGCGCCGGAACGTTTCCTCGATCCCGCCGCCGGAGCGCCTGCCTATATGGGCGGTCAATGGCAAATCTTCCTCCAGGGCGAAGGCGACGACCACGCCGGCACCGCCCTCTGGATGGGACAGTACTACGGTAAGTTGCCTTGGTTGACGCATCCCGACGACAGCTATACCGACGCCGAATGGATCAGCGAGTTATGTCGGATTAACCACGATCCCAATACCGGATACCTCTTCCAGCCCGGCGACCGCGTCCGCGTCACTGGCAAATATCTTTTTTACGGAGGCAAACTCAATATCAACGAACAGCACGACATAGCTCCGGAAAATAATTTCACTATTGAACTACTGATGCCGGCAGTCGGTCTGCCTCAACCGGAAGTGGTTTCGTTGGACGAACTCAAGGATATGAATAACAATTTCGTTTTCGATCCGACACGTAATAGCGGCTGCGAATATTATCAAGGCCGACGAATTCGCATCAATGACGTTTCCTTTGTGAATCCGGAAAATTGGGGACCAAACGCAGCTTTGGAAATCACGAACGCCAGCGGTAAAACCTTTCCGGTGCTACTCGGTTTTGGCGTCGGATTTCATCTCAATCCCAACGATCTAAACCCCGTGTTTGACGTCATTGGAATCCTGGACCAGGAAGACAAAGACGGCGATCCGCCCTTCACGGGCGATTATCGTCTCTTTGTGCCCAACTACGACGGTAACGGACTCGTTCTGACCGATCGGGGAAGCCGACGTGGGAATCTGCCCGGAGATATAAACCAGGATGGTAAAGTCGATTTATTTGATCTGGCTGAAATCGTTAAGGATTGGCTCAAAGTCGCACCCGGCATCGGAGATTGTCCATGACCGACAGGAAGCGAAAATCAATTTACGCGCACGGATTTACCCTGATTGAACTACTTATCGTCATCGCCATCCTGGCGCTGCTGCTGTCGATTCTGGTTCCGGCGGTGCAAACTGCCAGGGAACATACGAAAATCACGATCGTGAACGCCGAGCTTTACACCCTCGGCCTGGCCCTGGAAGCGTACGGGCTGGAGAATAAAAATAACTACCCCCCCACCTATGTCTCCTGCATGAAACAATCTCATTATTATCAACTGCCCAAGGAATTGGTGAACTCTAAATATTTACCCGGTAAACGGGACGAATTCGGGCCGATGTCCACTATCCTGGAAGACCGATACTATCCTGGCCATACCTATAAATACGTGGCCCCGGGCGACCTGGTCATTAACCAGGGACAAAATCCCGTAAAAAATAAATCGAAACTCTGGGTACCCGATGGATTCCCCGACGCCGAACAGGAAACCGGACAATTCTACTGCAATCCCAAGACCTCCCCTGTTACCTGGGCCGTATATAGCCTCGGTCCCGATTTCGATCCCGAAGATCAGTTCGTCATCGATCTGCACTATCCGGTTCCCAAAACCACTTGGTACGATCCCGGAGAACATAAAGGTTTTTTTACCCGAATTCATCTATTAAACGGAGAACAGGTTGGCACGTTTGAAAGGAAATGAAATGAAATCGATCTCACACATCTCTCTCGTTGTAGGTTTAACCGTTTTGGCTGTCAGTCTGGGTTGCGATCACCCGTCTCATCCGCCGATGCACATGCATGCCGGCATCGACGACGCCTCGGAGAACGACGTAATCCAGGTATTCGACATCAGTAAGCCCTCCCGATATCACCTGCTCCTGGAGGGTAAACCGCAAACCTGTGGTATGCGTAGCGGCCACGTCTGTCTCCAGCCGGGTCAATCTATCGGTCTGCACAGTACCCGCGCTCACGAAGAAACCCTCGTTTTCCTCGCAGGCAAGGGCCACGCCGTCATCGGACCTAAAGAAAAATCCTACGAAATCGGCACCGGAAAGGTTATTTACATACCCCCCCATACCCTTCATAATATGAAAAATACCGGCACGGAACCGCTGGAATATATCTTCTGTGTCGCGCCGATTCACGAAATCGAGGATAAGGAACATGACTAACCTGGAACGTATTGGGGTATCGCTGGATAAAGCATTATTAAATCAGTTCGATCAATGGATTGCTCAAAAACAATACCCCAATCGCTCCGAAGCCATTCGCGATCTCATCCGAGGTAATTTGGCTCAGAAGGAATTGTCGGTCCCCTCCGCCAAAGCGGTCGCGGCCATACTACTCGTCTATGACCATCATTCCATGAAGCTCGCCCAACGCCTGGTCGAAATTCAGCACGACCACCTGATCCAGACCATCTCGGCCCAGCACGTCCACCTGGACCACGATAATTGCCTGGAAGTCATCATTCTCAAAGGCAAAGCCGCCAAACTTCAGCAGATCGCCGACCGCATCACCAGCCTCAAAGGCGTTAAACTCAGCCGCATTAACATCGTACCCACCGGCGATACTCTTACTTAAAAAGTAATTTTCGTAATACTTTAGCTATAGGCAGATCTAGGTGGTAGCAAGGGTGTGTGGGATTGAAGCAGAAATCCCGCGTGAAACGTGGGCTAACATTAGCAGTTTTTTAAAGTTGGGTAGTAATCACCAGGGACGAGTAAGTAGTCGGCCCTGCCTCCCGGTCTGTCAATCCGGTCAGGGAGCAGTATCATTTCTTTCCTTCCAGAGATTGAAATTGGCCTGCAACACTTTCGCCAAAGCGAGGTCACGCGGTCCGTTATTCCAACGCATTACCACTAAAGTTATTTGCGCTAGTCCACACGAAAATCCCATTATACAAATCATACCTTCAATAAGATCGAGACAACGCATTTTATGTAAATTATCAAAAAACATGGCAAATTCATTTAATTTAAAAACAAACCATTCATCGGCAGCAACCTCCCCTGAAATGTCATCAACTGTAAACGTGTAAGGCGTATAATATTCCTTTTTCAGGTTTTGAAATAAACTATACGCTTTACTAAAAAATACAGTTATAATAACTGCGCCCAATACCAGGTATAACCAACGGTTTTTGTGCCAATGTTTAGCTTTCTCTGCCATTTTATTAAGATGTTTTTCAACCAAATTTACTTCATTTTGCGTAATAGACGGTTCCGCGGTCATAATAATCTCCCTAAATATGGATGAATTAGATATTTTATGAGTATATCGTGAATTTCAAATATTACAAGAATATAAGGTGTGCAATGCGCACCCTACCAATCTAGTCGCGGCGCTCAGGATGACATCCCCCGGTTAACGCCGAGGGTTTTATATTTCTAACGATAACTTGTATAGTGGCGTTTATAATACCACCAATGTTCGTCCCTCACACGCTGCAGTATTTCCTTTTTTTCTTTTTCATTCTTTCCTGCGAGGCTGATCTTATATTGGGCGACACTATTATTTTTTGTCGGCGTAACAATTATAATACAATCTCTATCCTGCCAGTACTCCATTACAGACATTTCGTCATTGTTGATGATTTCAAAGATATCTATCTCCGGAATCGAGGTAAGTCTCGCTTCGTGTTTTTTATATTGCAGATACCAGAATATTCCAACCGCAATGATAAATCCCGCCAACAGGAACAGTGCGAGCTTGG